>CAZEWE010000009.1:22962-30630 GCA_964515765.1 uncultured Methanospirillum sp.
GAGAAGACCTCAACGGCTATCCGGTCCTCCCATTCAGAGATTGCGGTCGGTGTGGAGAGTGTGAACAAGACCATTGAGTCACTCAATATCATGGTCAGCGGTGCATCTGAAGTGACCAGGGACATGGGAGAGATTGTCAGGGCCATTGAAGATCAGGCGAATATTGCAACGGCTGTCGTCAACACCGCCCAGGAAGGAATCAGCCTTACAAGTGACAACCTCACCCAGATAGAAGAACTCTCGGCCCTTGCAGAATCGGTGAGTGCCTCAGTCCAGGAGATTAACAGTGCCATTGTTGAAGTCGAAGGACTGTCCGGAGAACTCCGGACCCAGATTCAGGCCTTTAAAATATAATTAAAAAAAGTTCTGAGTGGCATAATAGTATTCACCATCAAATGCCACTCCGATTCCTATTTTTTCATGAGCAGGGAGGAGAAGTGCCTCTTTATGAGGCGGGCTGTCCATGAATGATTCAATTGCTACCTGTGCAATCTCATATGGGTCGTCGTTTCTTATCTCCCCAAATCCATACACATTCTTCTCAACCGGAATTTTCACAATATTCTCCCCGATACCGTAAAACGCCGTTCCGTCAGGCAGGGTCCGGGACTGATCATAATGATGGCGATCTGCTCTATCTGCAGGATCCTCCCCGTCCGGATTGGTATGATCAAAAAAGTCCCGCTCTGCCATATCCTGGCTATGTTCACGGGCGATCACATCAAGTGCGTTGTCACGGGTAAGGAGTGGCAGGTTCCGGAGGGTCCGTTCATCATTTGAAAACTCCAGGATAATCTCTGCTATCTTTTCAGAGAACCACTCCTGTGGCCGGGTATATGCCTTCCCGATGGTAACCGTTCCCTGTGATATGACATCATTCTCCGGACGTGGATCAGGAGTCAGGGAGAAACCAGGTCCGAGAACTGCACCTGCAGTATACTCACCCGGAGGAATTGTGTCAGGAACCGTTCCCAAAAGTTCGCGATGGGCAGTCTCCCCTGGACGAAGGAACGAGAACTGCACCGACCCTACCGCATAATCAGCCGGAGTGATATCCCCATCAGGCGAGAGATAAAAGGTCACCTTTCTGCTCATCGAGATCATCTGACCATAATTGACCGCCGTGACACTTCCGAAGATGGGAGAACCCGGAGCAGCAGAGGGCTGGACATCGATTGAAAGTAATCCGATATCTGCTGCTTTCTCTTCTCCGGCAACAAAACACGGAATAGCCAGAAGGAGAGCACAGATGAGAAAATAGCGATATGTCAGTATGAAATCACCCATTGAAAACCTGAAGAAGTTGCTGAAATATTGTCTGATCTCACCATCATTAGTGTTTCTGGTCCTTTAAAACCGAAACCACCGCATCATCACAATGGCATCTTCCGTATCCGCATAATACCCGCAGATCTGAAACACCGGTTCGTACCCGAGTTTTGTATAAAACTGAATGGCAGCAGTGTTTGAGACTCTGACTTCCAGTTGCATGGCGGTTGCTTTCTGAATCATCGCAGCCTGCTCAGCTCTCCTGACAAGAGTTGCCCCGATCCCATTTTTCCTCATGTCAGGATCGACAGCAAGACTACAGATATGCCCATACCGCTCTTCGCCGGTGTCCTCAACACCACAGATGATATATCCACAAATGGTGCCTGCTGATTCGGCAATGAAAACCGAATCTGAAAAGGTTGCAATGGCATCCTCCAGTGTCTCTCGCGCCCAGGGGTCAGGAAAAGAATTCCGTTCTATCCCCTGTACTGCCGCAATATCCATGGAGGCCATCTTTCGTACCCGGAGACTTTTTTCCTGCATCAAAGCCTGTACTTATCTGTCAGTGTTATCATATAGAAACAGAGGAATATAGGTAAGAACACCTGGTGTCTTATGGTTCATATATATCCATTTCAAGCAGTGCGGCCTGCCCCTGGAAAGGCAGAAGATATTGCCGCCGTCCCGTATGATGTCGTGAGTGCTGAAGAAGCACGGGAGATAATTGAGAAGAATCCACTCAGTTTTCTGCGGATTAGCAGAGCCGATGCACTACTCCCTGACAAAGATCCGTATTCAACGGAAGTATATGAACTCTCCCGGGATATATTTGATGAATACTGCGATTCCGGCCTCTTTCTACAGGACGAGACCGCTGCAATGTATG
Source organism: uncultured Methanospirillum sp. (assembly GCA_964515765.1). GTDB lineage: Archaea > Halobacteriota > Methanomicrobia > Methanomicrobiales > Methanospirillaceae > Methanospirillum. Next base: position 25,121 of record CAZEWE010000009.1, read on the forward strand.
TATACCGGGTTCATGACGATGGTAGAATTTACACAGGTATTGCCTGCTGTGCTGATACCAGAGAGTATGAAAGCGGACAGATCCGCCGGCATGAACTGACCAGATATGACAAGGAGGAAGACCGGACCAGACATATCGATACCATGAATGCAAACACCGGCCCGGTTGTCCTCCTTCACGGCTCTCATGCAGAGATAAAGGCAATTCTGAAGAAGTCCACGGAAAACCGTGAACCGGACATGGTAGCACATGCTGCCAACGGAAGCATCCATGAAATCTTTGCCATCAGGGATGAAGCAGACCTCACCCGGCTGCATGAGATTTTTGTCGCCATTCCCGCACTCTATATTGCTGACGGACATCACCGGTGTAAATCAGCGGTCAATATTGTTGAGAAGAGATCGGAGGGTGGTGTCAAGGTTCCAGAGGAGACCCATCATGTCCTTTCTGTCATCTTTGCAGAGGATGAAGTAAAAGTTCATGGGTACAGCAGACTGCTTACTGATCTTGCACCTCTGACCCCGGACAGTTTTCTGAAGAAGATTTCAGATATTGCACACGTCACTCCGTATGGTGATGCAGACCGGTCCCAGTTTACCCTGACCCCAAAGATTGGGGGAAAAGGTGACCATGTGTTCCACCTGTACCTGAAGGGGAAGTGGTATGAATGTGTCATCCCGCACAACCCGAAGATTACCGATATCAGGGCCCTGGATGTCAGTGTCCTTCAGGAACAGATCCTGATTCCATTCCTTGGTATCACTGACCCACGGGGAGACCCACGGCTTCAGTACCTCGGTGGTGCACGACCAGTCCGTGACCTGATGACAAAAGTGGACAGCGGTGAATATGCAGCAGCTATCGCCATGCAACCGGTTGATGTCAGAACTGTCTTTTCAATCGCCGATGCAGGCGGAATCATGCCACCAAAATCGACCTGGTTTGAACCAAAACTCTTAAGCGGACTTCTTATCCACTTACTCGAATAAAAATATTTTAAAAATTTTTTTCAGAGTTCCGCTGCCTTGATGGTATAGGCTGTAGGCGGAACCGGGATAGTGATGTTCAGGTCATCCGGAGCCTTGACATCGGTTGCTGAAGCAATATATCCATCATATTCTGAAGGTTTTACTCCTGCAATTACCATATCCTGTCCGGTGTATGACCGTGCAGTCAGATGATAATTCCCACTGCCTCGTTTTCCATAGATTTTCACATAGTAGAGGCTCTCCTCATTTGGATGAGAAATCCCGACATATGCATTGCTTCCAAGGCCGGTATCTGCAGCGATTGCAACGCAGGGTTTGTATTTCGGATTGCATGCCTCATAGACGTAAAGATCAAGATCAGGACCACAGTTCCGGGTGGTGAACATGTCAACATCAGCTTTACTCTGCATCAGGGGAGCACTGTCATCACAGGGGCCTGATAATACCCATTCCACAAATGAGCGGTTGCCGGTGAGCCGGTACGCAAATGTCTTTGATTCACCTGCATTTAAAAACCCGGTCTGCAGATTATCCCGGTACACCATGGCCGGAGCACAATCTGCCTGATTATAGCAGGGTCCGCCATAACAGGAGGTCGATATCGGACAGTCTTTATCAATCGTCAGGGTATACTCTGCAAATCCTTTCATCGATTCAACAACAACAAACCACTCCCCTGATTCAAGATGGATCTTCTGTGATGATGCAGGAGAGAGAGAACTTACATCTGCATTCCTGGTTACATGAATCGCGGAAGGTACCCAGGTGCTTGAGGCTTTTTTCGCATACAGGGAAAATTCGCTTCCCTGGTCCCCGGATAGCACAAGCGATGCGGTGCAAGGGACGTTAATAGTATACATCTTATTCTGTCCTGCATACAGGGCATTGGTAAATGATTCTGATGACGCCCCACTTACCAGACAGGGCAGAGAGATTAACGCGAAAACAAAAAGTAAAATGTACCAATTTTTCTGATATTTCATACGTGACCCATCCAGCTCTTCCTGTGTGATCTTGAGCATGATGGTAATGAATCTTACCAATTAGATATCAGAAAAAAAGAATATTATTGATTTGAAACCGGAACAAATTCAGCCGACGGGGCCTGAACTGATGAAGTTACTGCAGTATCCATCCCGGATCCGCTTCCTGCACTAGAATAGGCAACCGTTGACGATGTTGCAACAACCGGTGCTGATGCGACAATAATCGGCGTATCTCCAAAGCACTTGTAACTGTTCATCCGTAAATTATAGGTTCCACTGCCGCTGCGTGCATATACCATCACGTAGTAGGTTGAACCACGTTGCGGATTGGAGATCGACACATAGGCATTCGGGCCATTTGCGTAGTAATTTGTATTACAGTATGAGTACTGTGGATTACAGTCCTTAAACACGTAAATGTCAAAGTTCGGGTTGTACCCGCTGCCACTAAAGACCTGTCCGGCCATTGAAGAGACGATGATCGGAGTCGGACCGCTGCCTGAACCAGTCAGGGTCCATTCAATCTGTGACCGTCCATCGGTCGGGATGTAGTATCCAACAACTGCTGCCTGACCAGGGTACAGGTATCCGGATCGGTCAACGGTCTTGTATGGACTGCAGGGCCCTGGAACCGGAATCGGTACTGGCGGGGATGGCGGGATGGGACCTGGCGGGAAGCAGTTGCTGTCTGCAGTCACATATGCTGTGCCACTGCCTGAACGTGCATATACCACAACGCACCAGAGTCCCTGATCAAGGTATACGGTTGCACTGCCACCAAGGCCGCTGCTGTAGGCATACGTGTCATAATGACTCATAATGTAATTATTCGACGGACAGGTTCCAGGAGAATCATAGTTCTTCATTGCGTAAATGTCAAATGCTGCGCCATAAGGTGACTGGACCGTTATCTGAGTCCCGCAATATCCGGATACCCCGATCTCATGCATTGCTGCCGAGCCTTGCCAGAGCCGGTATGACTTTGGAAAGTCGGTTGTATATGCACTGGCTGATGAAACAATCAGGGCACATGCGATGAGTATCAGAAGGGCTGCTCCGGTATACCAAATTTTTTTCATAATTACACACTCCTCAAGGTAGATACCTTGCTTTGTTTTCTACTATCGTACAGGATATGATAATCCTTTTGAGTTGACTGATGTTCCGACTATTCCGGAACAAAAAAAAGAATTCCGGAAGTTAATCCAGCTGTTTCATTCTGAAATTACAATCTCTGCTGAAGGTGCTGATACTTCTGAACCTGAACCGGTATCATCTGATGCAGCTGATGCGGTTGACATAGTTGCATCCATTCCGGCAGATGCTACAATGATCGGCGTTGTGCCACCACACTTGTAGCTGTTCATCTTCAGGTTATAGTTTCCACTGCCGCTGCGGGCATAGACCATCACATAGTAGGTTGAGCCACTGGAGGGTGGAGCGACCGATACATAGGCGTTCGGGCCATAGGAGTAGTACCGGGTGTTGCAGTATGAGTTCTGTGGGTTACAGTCCTTGAAGACATACAGGTCAAAGGTGCTGCTTCCATAGGAGCTGCTCTCAACAGACTGCCCTGCAGATGCCACGATGATCGGGGTGCTGCCACCGCCTGATGAGGTCATGGACCACTCAATCTTGGATCTTCCATCAGTCGGGATATAATATCCATAGACTGCTGCCTGACCCTGGTTTAAGAATCCCTGCCGGGTATCTGACTTATAGACACCACAGGGGGTCGGGTAGGGTGTGGGGTAGGGAGTTGGGGTTGGATATGGACAGTTTGATGTAACCCGCAGGGAATAAGAACCACTGCCAGAGTAGCCATACACAACAAGACACCAGGTTCCTGCCTCAAGTGTCATGGTTGCAGTCCCGCTGTAGCCATATGCAACCTTGTCGTAATTGTACAGGATTGAATCCGGCGACGGGCATGATCCATATCCCCACTTCTTCTTTGCGTAGAGATCAAACCGTGCACCATAACTGGATACCACGGTTGCTGTTCCCGGGCAGTTTAAGGTGACTTCATATACCTGTGAAGTCTGGCCCTGCCAGAGTGATGCCTGCTGTTCACTCAGTACACTCATTTCTTCTGCTGAGGCCGGTAATGCCACCAGAGCACATACGATAAGCATCAGACAGGTGATGCCAATTTTCCAGAAGGTTCTCATCATTCCACTCCTCAAGGCGTATTGCCTTGTGATGAAACATACTCTCATATGTGACCTTATAAGGCTTGTTGTCAGGAAATATCCGGAGTACAGTGTTTTTTACAAAAAGGAAAATGCCCTATGAATGCTTCTGTTACCGGCGCCGGGGACATGAATTCTGATAATCGGAAAAAAGAGGTTACAAGGGGATGACATGCTCACCGGTGTAGAGTGAGACCACGCCACCGATTACTATCACTGCAGGGGGCCTGACCTTTCGTTCCTGCGCACGTTCAGCGATAGTTTCAAGGGTTCCAATCGTCTCACGCTGATCTGGTCTGAGCCCGCGCTCAATCACGGCAACGGGTGTTGCAGCGTCCATCCCATGATCCACCAGGAATTTCGCTATCTTTCCCAGGTTTTTCACACCCATCAGGATGACGATGGTGCCCCGTGATCTGGCAAGCCAGTCCCAGTCGATTGCTGACTCTTCTTTTGTCGGATCCTCATTCCCGGTCAGGATGGTAACCTGAGACGCAAATTTCCGGTGCGTTACGGGGATTCCAACCGATGCTGGAACGGCGATCGCACTTGTCACACCAGGAACAACCTCCACTGAAATGTTATGCGCCCTTAATGTCTCCAGCTCCTCACCGCCCCGTCCGAAGAGGAACGGGTCTCCTCCTTTTAATCTGACAACACTCCGCCCCTGCTCAGCATAGGAGACCATGAGCTGTTCAATCTCATCCTGCTCACGGGTGTGATGATCCCCGTACTTGCCGACATCTATCTTCTCAGCATGGGCCGGAAGGCTTGCCAGAATTTCATCACCGGGGAGCTGGTCATAGAGGATGACCTCAGCCATGTCCAGAACTTCCCGTGCCCGCTTTGTCATAAGGCTCAGTCCTCCTGGACCTGATCCCACCAGATATACCGTACCTTTCTTATCCATGTGTAATTCCCAGCCGCTCGTATGCTTCGCTTATCAGATCTCCAGCCTTCTCCCTGACTTCCATACCGAACCGGCCTGCATCATCTACATCCGATACCATTCGTTCAAGCCTGAAGTGGCGGTCACCTTCAAGAGAGAGAACTTCTGCAATCATCATCCGGTCCTTGCAATAGATCCCAAGCGGGGTGAAGCATCCGCCCCCGATCATCTCCATAACCCGCCGTTCAAGCATGGTGTCTATCCTGGTTCCCGGGTCATCGATTTTCGATAAGAGATCGGTAACATCCGGGTCTGTCCGTGATACCACCGCAATGGTCCCCTGGTTTGGAGAGGGGACATGCACACGGGGATCCAATTGAAACCCGTCCAGCGTCATGGACAGCCGTTCAAGACCGGCCTTTGCAAGCATGATGGCATCATACTCACCACTCTG
>CAZEWE010000010.1:0-29240 GCA_964515765.1 uncultured Methanospirillum sp.
CAAGAGCAACCTGCAGATATGGCGGGTCCCAGAGGCGCGGAACCTTAAAGCCCATAACAGCATGTGCAGCGCGGTCTTTCTCGTGAATCAGGGTCTTCTCGTCAGGGAACTCCTCGAATGCACGGGATATTGCAAGCTTTGTCGCACCGTAGTTATACCGGTAGATCCGGTTGTAGTCCTTTGCTGACGGATGGAGGAAAGCGCTGGCCAGAATACAGATATCGTTGATATTTACATCGCCAAAAAGACCTTCCTCAACCGCATCAGCGACTGCCTTTGCAACTGCTGCCTGGACAGGCCCGAACATCTGGTTGACCTGCCCCTCATTCTTCAGGGTAACCTTTGGAATGATGACGGTTGCCGGTTTCGTGAGCAGATTTGGACGGACAACAGCCAGAAGAGGGGTATGTCCGGCTGAGAGTTGTGAGAGTGCATTTGCAAATGCCATCCCGACCGGACCGTTCTTATCTCCGACGATCAGGTCCACATGAGCCAGTTCGGATCCTTCGCCGATCAGGGCTTCGCCTATCAGATACATATGATAACCTTCCCCTATATTTCAGCGACCAGACTATAAATCACCAATGCAGCCTATGGTCTGCAGAGTCTTATGGTAGTAAAACAGGTGGGGTCGGTGAGATTTGAACTCACGATCGACGGGTCTCTCCGATATGCATCAGTGCTCCAACGGATCATCACCAAATCAGTAGACCCATTTGTCATCATCTGCACCGGATGCAAAGACCGCTGGAGCCCGTCGCCATGCCGGACTAGGCCACGACCCCTGTGCTCATATAGGTAGTTCGAAAGCTGATTTAAAGATTATGATCGCCAGTCGCGACTGATAAATTCAGGGAGTTCCCACCTGAGATCAATGGATTCAAAGGCCTCTCCCGAACTGAGCTATACCTGTGGGACTGCCGATTTCCCTTTACTTGGACAGACCATCGGAGAAATCCTGAACGAGATTGCAGAGAAGTATCCTGAAATTGAAGCGATTGTATCGCCCCAACAGGAGATCAGATTAACATACCGTCAGTTTCGGGAGGCGGTGGATCAGGTTGCCCGGGGTCTTATGGCCCTTGATATCAACAAAGGGGATCGCGTGGGTATATGGGCGATGAATTATGCCGAATGGGTCATCGTCCAGTTTGCGACGGCAAAGATTGGGGCCATCATGGTCAACATTAACCCCGCATACCGGACATTTGAGCTTGAATACTGTCTGAAACAGTCAGAGATCAAGCTGCTCATTCTCCAGGGGAGGTTTAAGACCTCTGATTATGTGGGGATGTTTTACGAGACCTGCCCGGAAGCATATGAGTCCAGGCCGGGGCGCATCTTGTCTGAGAAGTTCCCGTTCCTCAAAACCGTGGTGTTTATGGGTGATATTCCGTACAATGGGATGTACCAGTGGGATGACCTCCTGAAGAAAGCAGATAGTATCAGCCAGGATGAGCTGAGAGAGCGCGAAAAGGCACTTGACTTTGATGATGCCATTAACATCCAGTACACCTCCGGAACAACCGGGTATCCGAAAGGGGTGGTGCTTACCCATCATGGTGTCCTTAACAACGGGTATATTATCGGTGAAGGAATGGGTTTCTCCGAGAAGGATCGTCTCTGCATCCCGGTTCCGTTTTACCACTGTTTTGGTATGGTCCTCTCAAATATGGCCTGTGTGTCGCATGGTTCAACCATGGTCATCCCTGGTCCGGCCTTTGACCCGGGTGATGTCCTGAAGACCATTGAAGCCGAGCGGTGCACTGCGGTCCATGGTGTTCCGACTATGTTTATTGCAGAACTCCGCCATCCTGACTTTGCAAAATATGATCTCCGCTCGCTCAGGACCGGAATTATGGCAGGGTCTCCCTGTCCGATTGAGACGATGAAAGAAGTCTCGACCAAGATGCACATGTCAGAAGTTGTTATCGTGTATGGTCAGACCGAAACCTCACCCGGTGTTACCATGACGACGACCCGTGACCCGATTGACAAGCGTGTTGCAACCGTCGGCAGGGTCTTCCCCCATACCGAGATCAAGATCATCGACCCGGAGACGAAGAAGGTTGTCCCTCGTGGAGAGATCGGAGAGATCTGTGCCAGGGGATACATGACCATGCGGTGCTACTACAACAATCCGACTGCAACCAGGCAGGCAAAAGATGAGCATGGCTGGGTCCATACCGGAGACCTGGGTTCTTTTGACCCTGAAGAGTTTGTCCACATCGAAGGCCGGCTCAAAGACATGGTTATTCGTGGCGGAGAAAATATCTATCCCCGGGAGATCGAGGAGTTCCTGCATCAGCACCCGAAGATTGCCGACGTTTATGTCATCGGGGTGCCTGATGAGAAGTATGGAGAAGAGCTGATGGCCTGGATAAAACTGGAAGAAGGGGCATCCCTGACCGAGGATGATATCCGGACCTATGCAGACGGGAAGATAGCCCGGTATAAGATCCCCCGGTACTATGCCTTTGTTGATTCATTCCCGATTACCGTTTCAGGGAAGATTCAGAAGTTTAAAATGAGGGAGATGGGTATTGAGATGCTCGGTCTTCAGGAAGTTGCCCAGATAAAAACGGCCTGAAATCTATACCCACTTTTTATTGACAAAATACTCGTATTCGTAGGGCCACTCTTCTTTTCGAAATGATACGAGTTGTTTCATACGCTCAAACATGGCGGCGTGTCCTTCCTTCTGGTCAGGGTATTCTGCTTTTGTGAGAATTGCATCGGCAAGCTGAACTCCCAGCTGGTAGGACTGGTCCATTCCTTTTTGAAATATCTCTTCACCATCTGCAAGGTTTACTCCCACCGACCCGACAACCGAGGCGCCCATGATAAAGAGTGACTGGTTCAGGTAGTCTGCTACCTCCTGTGCCCCGGAGCCGCCGGCAGTACTGACTGCTGCGGTATATTTCCCTAAAAGCCGCTGACAGTGAACCGTGTCCGCCATCCGGTCAAGGAGGGTTTTCATCTTGGCGGTGACGTTGTTGATATAATTCGGGCTGCTTAGGATGATACCGTCTGATTCCAGGAGGACTTCGTGGATATCTGGGAATTCGTCCATCAGGACACAGGATCCCGTTTTATAACAGGTATCACAGGCCTTGCAATACTCGATCTCATAATCATAAAGGTCGATATGGATTGTTTCACATCCACCGTCAGAGGCACCGGTCAGGACGGTCGATAATAAAAGATCTGTGTTACTCTTCTTCCTCGGGCTGCTGTTGATACCGACAACCTGCATATAATTCTAAAAGGCAGTATCAAAAGATAAAGGAATGGGTTTTTCAGGGTTTGTTCTTCCCAAGAAACTGGTCAAGTAACTCAGGACTTTTATCCTTCAGACCCCATCCAAAGAACAGGATGATTGCGCCACCGATTCCAAGGCTGATTCCCCATGAAAGCGGTATAACAAACGCATAAATTATGTCAAGATTGATGTTCAGCTGTGTTATCGCGAGCACTATCACGATAAAATACAGAAAGATGCGAAGGACCACGATAAGAGGGTTAATAAGCTCGATGTCCGACGCTTTTCCCATCCTGCCCATAAAGTCTGCAAAGTAATCGACCAGTAACAGACCGATGAACAGAATGAGAATGAATGCAATGATGTGCGGGATAAATGCAACGATACCTGCTATAATGCTCTGCAGAGACTGAATCTGGAGGGTATCTGCAGCAGACATGATAGCAAGCAGGTACACCACGATCCGAATCACATAATCAGTCAGCTGGGAGAGCGAATAGGACGAGTCGGAGAAGTTTTTACCAATCGGTGTGGACTCAAAACTCTTTTCAATTCCTGTCTTCTGAACAATAACTGATCCTACTTTTCCAAGGAATCTCCCTGCAATCCAGCCAACAAGCAGGATGATGATGGCTGCAATGACATATGGGATAATGTCGGCAACAGTAGAAATAGTCGCATTGAGAGGACTTGTTACCATTGAAATAATATCTGTCATAGTCATCTCCATGTAGGAATAGTCCGATTAGTTATTTATCTGTATTGTTTAAAACAGGTCAAATTTTATAATATTCCATTATGATTCATGACGAATTCCTTCACGTCCTGGGGGATTGGGTGCTTTTGTGAATCTTCATCAAATATGATCGGTCCTTGTCTTTTTTCAAATACCGTGTTCCATGTTATCGTGTAACAATGGTTATTCACTCTCCCTTCCAACGTAACTTGCAAAGACTTCTCAGGAGAGGAGTTCAGGATATCAAGGTTATGTTCTGGGATGAGGCAATTGAGACGATGAAACCTGCAGATCTCAAAGTTCTTCAGGAAAAGCGTCTTCTTGAAACTGTTTCCCGCTGTGCCAACGTCGGGTTTTATCAGAAAAAGTTTAAGGAAGCCGGGATTAGTCCGTCAGATATCAGATCTCTTGAGGATCTGAAGAAATTACCCTTTACCCGGAAGACTGATCTCCGTGACGGGTATCCGTTTGGGTTTCTGGCAGTTCCGCTGAAAGATATCGTCCGGATCCATACGACATCAGGAACGACTGGAAAGCCAACTGTTGTCGGCTATACTGCCGGAGATATTCACACCTGGGCAGACCTGATTGCCCGGAACCTGACCATGGTGGGCCTTACGAAAGATGACGTCTTTCAGAATATGGTCAATTACGGGATGTTTACCGGTGGGCTCGGGTTTCATTATGGTGCTGAGATGGCTGGTCTGACTGCGGTTCCAAGTGGGACAGGGAACACAAAACGGCAGATTGAGATGATTCAGGACTTTGGAGTTACGGCAATTCACTGTACTCCAAGTTACGGTCTCCATCTTGCAGAGGCTGCTGCCGAGATGAAGATGGATCTTCCCTCTCTGAAGGTGGGGATCTTCGGAGCAGAACCCTGGTCTGAAAAGACCCGGAATGAACTGCAGGAGAAACTGGGTGTTGAGGCATTTGACAGCTACGGCATGAGCGAACTCTACGGTCCTGGTGTTGCCTTTGAATGCCCTGAACATAACGGACTTCATATCTGGCATGATTCCTATCTTGTTGAGATCATCGATCCCCTGACCGGCGAGAACCTTGGCCCGGGTGAGCGTGGAGAACTCGTGGTCACTCCTCTGACAAAGGAAGCAATGCCGCTCCTCCGGTACAGGACCGGTGATATCACGATGATCATGGAGGATGAGTGTCCCTGTGGCCGAGGTCCGAAACTTGCCCGCTTTACCGGCCGGAGCGACGATATGCTGGTCATCCGTGGTATCAATGTCTTCCCCAGCCAGATTGAACATGTCCTGCTCTCCATCCCTGAAGTGGGCAATCACTACATGGTTTATGTTGACCGGGTAAACCATATGGATGAGATGACGATTGAGGTTGAGGTTTCCCGCGAGAATTTCCACGGGGAACTTGCCGATTTAAAGAGGGTCCAGAATAAGGTTATAAAATCCCTCCGCGATGTTCTCGAGCTCAGGACAACGGTTCACCTGGTTGAACCTGGAACGCTTCCCCGGTTTGAAGGAAAAGCAAAACGGGTAGTTGACAGGCGGGGTGATGACTGATGCGGTGCTGGGACCCACGAATCGAGGAGATGCCAGTCGCTGACCTTCGAAAACTCCAGTTCAAACTTTTAAAAACCCTTGTTTATCGCGTTTACAGTTTTTCCTCTTTTTATCATAAGCGCATGAAGGAAGCAGGGGTTCATCCTGATGATATCAATTCTCTTGAGGATATTACCAAGCTGCCCTACATGTACAAAAAAGACCTTCGGGACACGTACCCTGATGGTCTGATCATGAGTGAGCAGGAGGAACTGGTTCGGTATCATGTCTCATCAGGAACGACAGGAAAACCCACGGTTGTCGGATATACGAAGAATGATATCTATAACTGGTCTGAGTCTCTTGCCCGCGCTCTGACGTCTGCAGGCCTTGGCCGGGGGGATGTGATGCAGGTCAGTTATGGGTATGGTCTTTTCACCGGCGGACTTGGCCTCCATTATGGGGCAGAGCGGATTGGCGCAACCGTTCTTCCCACATCGGTCGGGAACACCGAACGACAGATTGAGCTGATGCAGGATCTCAGGGTCACTGCCATAGCCTGTACTCCCTCTTACCTGCTGCACATGGGAGAGGTAGCAGAGAAGATGGGGGTATCAATTAAAAATGACACACTTCTCCGCAAGGCCATCGTCGGTGCCGAACCGTGGAGTGAGCAGATGCGACTCCGGATCAAAGAGAGTCTTGGGGTTGATGCCTACGATATCTATGGGACCAGTGAACTATCAGGTCCGCTCTTTTGTGAATGTGAGTACCAGCAGGGCTTTCATGTCTGGGCAGACCTGATATACCCGGAAATCCTTGATCCTGACTCACAAAAACCCCTTCCGCCCGGTGAGCGTGGTGAACTTGTCGTGACCATGCTCCAAAAGGATGGTCTTCCCATCGTCAGGTACCGGACCGGCGATATCACTGCTATCAGGGAGGAGCCATGCCCCTGTGGAAGAACCCACCCACGTCTTGAGCGGCTGTCAGGCAGGGTTGATGACATGCTTATCATTCGGGGCATCAACGTCTTCCCCAGTCAGATTGAACATGCACTGCTTGGAATTCCGGAAGTTGCCGAACACTTCATGATTGAGATTGACCGGAAGGGTGCCCTTGATGAGATGCTCATCAGAGTTGAGCTTGCAAAGGAGGCCTTTTCAGACAAGATCTCTGATCTCATGCGAACAAGACGGCATGTTGAAAAGGTTTTAAAGAGTTCATTAAATGTACAGGTATCGGTGGAACTGACAGAGCCGGGAACACTGCCCCGGTTTGAAGGGAAAGCAAAACGTGTGATTGACAAGAGGTTGATATAATGAGTTGTGAACAGTATATGATCCGCCAGATCTCCCTTTTTTCCGAGAACAAACCAGGCAGGCTGGCTGCAATGGCAAAGGCATGTCAGGAGGAGAATGTGAATATCCTTGCCTTCTCAATCGCAGAAGCAGAGGGGTTTGGAGTCATCAGGGCACTTGTGGACAAACCTGATGCAGCATTTAAGAAACTCACGTCCATGGGCTTTAATGTCGCATTCACCCATGTGATCGCGGTCGAGATGAAAGATGAGCCCGGCGGCCTTTTTGAGATTGCATCAAAGCTCAGCGATGCGGGTATAAATATCGAGTATTCATATGCCTTCTCCGGGAAAAATAAGGCAATTCTGATCTTACGGGTGGATCAGGTTGAACAGGCGATTCGTCTGCTTCATTCACACAAATTCGCTCTCATTGCGTCTGAATCAATTCAGTAATGTATACATTCTCACCTTTTTTTCCGAAATTCAGATCCATACCTTTATTGATTTGCGAGCAGACTTCCCTGCAGTGAGGAGCATGTCAGTAGAAAAAAAGGTTCTGATTGTCATTGCCCCGGTAAAGTTTCGTGATGAAGAACTCTCCGAACCGATAAAATATCTTGAAAAGGCTGGAATCGGGTATGATATCGTCTCAACACAGACCGGTCTTGCGATTGGAATGCTGGGCGGGAAGGTACTTATTGAAAAGACCGTTCAGGATGTGAGTATATCCGGGATTACTCCATATGCCGGAATCCTGATTGTGGGTGGCGGGGGGTCACCAGATCACCTGTGGAGCAATAAACCCCTTCTGGCCCTGGTAAAAGAGTTTGATGCCGCAGAAAAAATTGTGTCTGCCATATGCCTCTCATCGGTTGTTCTTGCACAGGCAGGGGTGCTGAAGGGAAAGCAGGCAACGGTGTGGAATGATGACGCCGCCATTGCACAACTCCGGGAAGGTGGAGCGGTCTACAAGCCTGAACCTATTGTATCAGAGGGACGGGTAATTACTGCAAACGGCCCACCCGCTGCTGCAGGATTTGGAGAAAAGGTTGCCAAAGCTGTTCTGGCAGCATAATCCTTTTTTAGAATCAAACCGGTGGGTTTTAAAAAGAATTAAAAGAAAAGGGTATTGAGGGTTTAATCCCGGAATGCAATGTGAACAGTTGCATTGTCTGCACCAAAGAATTCCCGGCAGAATTCTGCGGTGAGTTGTGGTGCGTACTCTTTGCATGAGAAGATATCAATGTAGGCAGCATTGGTTTCGTTTGCAAAGTGTGCACCGATGAGTGATGTCTCGATCAGCTGGGTCAGGGAATAGCCTGCAACACGCTCACATGGACCGAAGTTGATGATCTGTGGCTCTCCAAACCGCTTCATCTTAATCAGGTCACAGAGCTGAATGACGAATTCCCTAATCTTTCCTGCATCTCTGATGGTTTCCGGGTTGCAGTTCTTCAGATCAACGCTCACATACAGACCCCAGGCGTTTCTGGATTTAAACTCTTCCATAATCTCCTGATCTGATTTTGCAGGTGCGGTTGCGATTCCTTCTCTGGTTGGAACAAGTGTGTCTATCATGGTGTATCTCCTTTTGACTCATTCACGTGTATGCCTGAGGATTTAAGGTTTACTCTGATCAAAAGTGCCCGAATTGAAAAATCCTGCATTTTGGGCACTAAAACCGATTTTAGGCAATTTAAAAACGTTTTAATGAAAAAATAACGATTTATCCTTGAAATTTAATTTTACGGCAAAAATGAGATTTTGATCTCTGTGTATAATCGAAATAAGTCATTTCTAATTTGTTTTAGGGCTTGCGCGTGAATACAGGCATTTTTAATCATCAGGATTTCAATAAAAACAATTCTTTGTGCTTTTTTGCCGATAATGGGTCCATATATGATTTATTTTCCATCAAAAAAAGAGGAAATTTCCGGGCACTTTTACTTCACCATTGTTAACCGCATTCTGACAGGTGGCCTGATCATTCTCTGAAAGTTCAATTTGATGAGGTGCCGCATATGTGTTCATCAGTTTTGGGGCACCAGATCAGGGTTTGGTGGATGGTCACTTCCACCGGTGATGAGCCTGTGCGCTAATTGTTTCTGGATAAGAAAAACGGTAATAGCAATACTACGGCGATGATCAGCCAGAACTGCGCAAATAAAAAGAGCAGGTGCTCCTGTCCTTCATCATAATATCTGATCTCAACTGAGCGGACCTGGTTCCAGGAGATGTTTGTGGTATTATTCCCTGCTTCCAGTTTTGAGCCGGAGGGCTGGATGGAGGTGAGCAGGGGGTTTGTTACCATGAACGGATGGGGGACGCTCACCGTTACATTAGCGGGTTCAGTAAAGAGGAACTGCATGGTGTTTGATAGAACGGCTGATTCATAGGAGATGGAGTAGTTGCCTTTGGGAAAGGTGAGGATCCCCCGGTCCGGAGTCAGGGTGAGAGGAGATGTCTCATTTCGGACCGTGAGATTTTTTGTCTCCAGAGGTATCCGCTCACCGACCATTCCTGGCTGAATCAGTTCATACCGGTCGGTGTTATTGACCAGTACGGCAGCATAGTACCGTTTCCCGTCTTCGTCAACCGTTGCCGAGAAGGTAATCCCGGCAACCGGCATGATACACAGGATCAGAGCTGTAAGGCAGAAAGCAGCGATTCGAGTGTAGCGTCGCATTCGATTGGAGGAGCACATTGTTTAATTACCGTTTCAGGATCCTTGAGCAGGTGACCGGTGACCACGCACACGATACGCTCGTCACGATCGATAACCCCGGCTTCTACCAGCTTCTTCACGCCTGCTACTGATGCAGCTGATGCAGGTTCTACTCCGATACCCTCTTTTTGTGCAAGGTCACGCTGCATGGCCAGGATCTCTGCATCAGTGACATAATCAGCAGTACCCTTACTCATCCGGATCGCATTGAGGACCTTCTCTGCATTGACTGGGGCACCGATACGGATGGCCGTAGCGATGGTTTCTGGTGATCCATCAGGAATGACTTCAGGAAGGTTCTCTTTGATCGCTTTTACAACCGGCTGGGATCCTTCTGCCTGGATACCGGTCATCATCGGCATCTTGTCAACAAACCCGAGTTCTGCGAGTTCAATAAGTCCCTTGTACACGGCAGAAATGTTCCCGGCGTTACCGACTGGCAGAACCATGCGGTCAGGGACTTCTCCATTCAGCTGATCGATTGTTTCAAACCCGATGGTCTTCTGCCCTTCAAGCCGGTAAGGGTTTACAGAATTGAGCAGGTAGATACCCTTTGTTTCACACAGGTCGCGGACCATCTCAAGTGCCCGGTCAAAGTTCCCATTGATGGAGATGACTTTTGCTCCGTGCATGAGTGCCTGGGCAACCTTTCCAAGAGCCACCTTTCCGGATGGGAGCAGGACGATGACCGGGATACCTGCTTTTGCTCCATATACTGCAAGTGAGGCTGACGTATTTCCGGTACTTGCGCAGGCCACGGATTTCATCCCCAGCTGGATGGCCATCGAAACACCGACTGTCATCCCCCGGTCCTTAAACGACCCGGAGGGGTTCATCCCTTCATGCTTCGCATATAACTCCTTAATGCCAAGTTCCTCTCCGATACGCCTCAGATGGTAGAGGGGTGTACCCCCTTCCCTCAGGGTAACCGGCTCACCTGATACGGGAAGGAGTTCACGATATCTCCAGACAGAAATCGGGCGTGAAAGCCATTCCTTTCTGGTTATATTGATATTGGCAAGGTCGTACCTGACCTCAAGAAGGTGTCCGCATTTGCTGCAGGTGTATATCACGGCGTCGGACTGGTAGGTAGCACCACAGCCGATGCACACGAGATCAAACATAGGAGAAGAGATTAGCTTGTTTTCGTACTTCATACTGTGGGAGATACCAGGAAGAAGAGAGGAGAAGAAGAGGTATCAGGCGGCTCCTGAAAAGATCTCGCGGATCTGAATCAGGCGCTGCTCCTGGAATTTCATATTTGTTTCCATACTTTTAATGGCGATATTGATATCATCAGAGAACTTCATCGACGGGTCAGAGAGATCATAGGTAGACGAGAGAAGTTTCAGGAGCCGCTTGGTAATCTCGGTACTTTTCACAAGCCTTCCATATTCATTGATGAGAGTATCCTCAAACCCACCTTCTTTCGCCTTGGTCATATCGTCAGTTATCTGCTTACGCCGGTTGATGACCCCTTCAATAGCGGCATAGAGTTCGGAATGAGTGACCGGCTTTAAGATATAGTCCTCGATGTACATCCCGTACTCCTGTGCCTCCTGTGGAGTCAGCTGTTTTGCCGTCAGCATCATGACCGGGATATCCTTTGTAGCAAAGTTCTGCTTGATTGCAACAAGGGTCTCCCATCCGTCCATGGGCTCCATCATGATATCAAGCAGAATCAGGTCAGGTGTTACGGTTTTTAACAGATCAATACCTTCGGGGCCACTATTTGCCGAGTATACTGTATAGCCCCCTCTTTCCAGCATGGTCACAAAAATATCGACGATAAACGGGCTATCATCGATCACCAGTATTGTTGACATCAGAACGTTCCTCCCACGTCTTCCGCTATCTCCCGGAGCATTCCGGTCATATGTTTCAGGTCCCAGGCAGGGTCTACCAGCGCTGCTAACAGTATCTTTTCTCCGGCCCCCATAATGATGAGTATCCCGTCCGGAGAGTGAATGGTAACCATATCAGGTGACTGTACTTTTACGATGACGGCTGCAGACTCTGCAGAGGCAAGGAGCGTTGCACACATCGCAGCAAACCATGCCTCGTTAAAGTCACCGGCTGAGTACCGGCCAAGCATAATGCCGTCACGGGATACGAGTGCACATAATTTGACCCCTTCAATTAACCTGATACTCTCAATTATTCCTGCAATCTTTTCTTTTAGCATACCCGGCTCCCGCTACCTGCTGATAATACGGTATAGTCACAGAGCTATATTATTTAATGGTTTGTTGTTTCGCCATATGAGGATATCAGCTCTGTCATATAACTGAGCCCTGATGCCGTATGCGAACCGGCCGGCCTTCCCTGTGGTAATTCTGTTTGAGATGGGAAAAGTGCAGAATAATATGGGTAAGTACATAAGGGACAGCTGAGAAAATAGTATGGAACGGGGCCATAGGGTAGCCTGGCATCCTAGGAGACTGGGGGTCTTCTGACTCGAGTTCGAATCTCGATGGCCCCATTACATTTTTCGGGTAATGATATGATACATGACCCACGTTGTTATGACTGCCTTCTTTCCAGAGTCGATCTGGAGATAGAACTGGCGAATTACGATAAAAAGAAAAATTCTGATATTGTTACCCACGCAGAGGAAATAATCCGGTTTTTGCATAAAACACCCTGGACTCATCCCATGGTCGCATCTGCTCTGCATCGTGCCATGTATCAGCGGCTGAATAGCTCTGATCCTTTTTATGCGCTCAAGCAGGCATCTGAAGAAGTATCACTGGAGATATTACAGGCCGTGTCCGGTCAGCTGACCAGTTTTCGGGAGTATGTCATTGCCAGCGTGATCGGCAATATGTTCGATTACGGGGTGAAGGATCACGAGGTCAGTAGTGATTTTGTCTCATACTTTGACCAGGAGTTTACAAAGGGCCTTGCGGTTGATGATACTGACCGGATACTCCCGCTATGCAGTGACATTGTTTATTTTACTGATAACTGTGGTGAAATCGTCTTTGACCAGGCCCTCATATCCTGGCTGATTGCACATGGCAGCCGTATCACCCTTGTTGTCCGGGACAGACCGATTCTCAACGATGCAACCATGGAAGATGCCATCCGCCTGGGTCTGGACAAGCAGGTTTCCCGGCTGCTCACAACCGGTGCAGGGGTTGAACACGGGATTCGGTTTGATCTGATGTCAGATGAACTCCTGCTCGCGCTTGACCGGTGTTCACTTATCATCTCCAAAGGTATGGCAAATTACGAAAGCCTCCGCGAAGAGCAGGGTCTTCCCCCGGTTGCCTATCTTCTTGCAGCCAAATGTGAACCCATTGCAGAAGAGCTGGGAGTGAGAAGAGGGGATAAACTGGCTCTCCTGAGAAATGCCTGACATTTAACCACTAAATCACATATACGCAACTTTTTCTCTCTTCCTGACAAGAATACCATATGGTTTTTGAAGATTTCTCATATGGATGGATCATCGTCGTATTAGGTGCATTGTTCTTTGTCCTTGAGGTCTTCTCACCGGGTTTCTTTCTCCTGGTCCCGGGAACGGTCCTGCTCATCATCGGCGTGCTGGTGATACTCGGGGTTGATATCTTCTCATCAACCTATGGTATTGTATTTGGTATCATCATCGCCATTCTGGCTGCAATAGTGACGGTTTTACTCTACAGCCGTCTGACGCCGGGGGATGAAAAACCCCTTACCATCAGTATGGATTCACTCGTAGGAAAAACCGGCAGGGTATTAAATCCTGCAGATGAAGAAACCCTGTCTGGAAAAGTATCTGTTGAAGGCCAGATATTTAGCGCGAAATCGAAGTCCGGAATCATCCCGGAGGGAGCAAAAGTAAAAGTTATTGCTTCCCGGGGTGTGCATATTGTTGTAGAGGAGGAATAAATGGCAGTATTTGAAACCCTTGTAACCCTGTTTCTGGTAATTATCATTCTGATCATCTTTGCTCGTGGTGTGGTCATTGTCCAGCCATATGAGCAGGGCCTGCAGATACGACTTGGTCGATATATCGGGAGGATGAATCCCGGTTTCCGGTGGGTTATCCCGCTCATCACCCAGGTCGTCAAGCTCGATCTCAGAACCCTGGTGATGGATGTTCCGAGCCAGGAAGTCATCACCAAGGACAACTCACCGACGAATGTTGATGCAATTGTCTATATCAGAGTCATCGACCCTGAGAAAGCCTACTTTGAGGTAGCAAATTACCGGATGGCCACCGTAGCTCTTGCCCAGACGACCCTTCGTGGTATCATTGGTGACATGGAGCTTGATGAGGTGCTCTACAACCGTGAGAGCATTAATATGAAACTTCGTGATATCCTGGACCGTGAGACTGACCAGTGGGGTGTCAAAGTCGAACGTGTGGAGATAAAAGAAGTTGATCCGGTTGGGACCGTCAAGCAGGCAATGACCGAACAGACCGCAGCAGAACGTGAGCGGAGAGCTGCAATTCTTCGTGCAGACGGTGAGAAGCGTTCTGCCATCCTGAAAGCAGAGGGTCTGAAGAAGAGTATGATCCTGGAGGCAGAAGGAGAACGTCAGAGTAAGATCCTCAAAGCTGAAGGAGAACGGCTGTCACAGATCCTGCGTGCACAGGGAGAATCACAGGGTCTTCGTATTCTGGCACTCGGATCCCGATCCTTAGATAAGCGGGCAATTACGGTCCTTTCCTTTGACGCCTTAAAGGCCATGGCAAACGGCCAGGCAACCAAGATTATCTTCCCGTTCGAGATATCAAGCCTCATTAAACAGGGCGCGAAATATCTGGGAGCCACTGAATCCATGGATGACAAGGAGGTCTATGACGTTCAGCTTGACGAGAGTCTTCTGGGAGATATTCCTACCGCAGAGCGTATCATGGAAGTTGTCAAATCCATTGAGGATGAGACCCGTGCCATCATGAAGGAAGAGATCATTCCTGAACAGGGTACAGGGCTTCCTGATGTTGATGAGAAAAAACTGATATCATGATGGCGGACAATACTGTCTATAATAATACCGGGGTGTGGTGAACCGTATCAGGTCCCAGGGGTGGTGAACGATTGTGGGGAAAAGACTAAAAGTCCTGTATGTTGATGACGAGGCCCTCCTCAAGATGGCCTTTGTCGAAACGTTAAAGCAGCAGGGGTTTGATGCCCGTGGTGCACTGAGTGGTCAGGAAGCCATTACAATGGTGTATGAGGATGTGCCGGATATTATCATCCTCGATGTCATGATGAAGCCGATGGACGGGTGGGAGACCCTTCTGCATATTAAAGAGCATGAACAGGCGAGAACTGTTCCAATCATTATGCAGACCGGGAAAAGTCTGACAATTAAAGATGTCCTTCGGTATGGCGACCAGATAGATGACTATCTCATAAAACCTGTCCGGCTTCCTGACCTCATCAGATCTATTGACGGAGTCGGGGCACGAAATGCCGAGATAAATCGTGAAAAGGAGCTTGCCCTGCAGAAGGGAGGAAATACTGCAGATGTTGACGAGTATGGGGAACTCTTAAAACGTGTGCAGGTGGAGCAGCGCCTTATCGAGATCCTGGGAAGAATATATCCGATTCAGCGTGACGGGACAATAGAGACCGATCTTGAGATCCCGGAGCTGCATGAATTCGTCCACCGGTTTGAAGCCCACAAGGCCCGGTGTGAAGAACTGAAAAATACATTATTTTCCGGTTCCTGAAAAAACAGGAATCTTATTTTATCTCTTTTAATCTTTTTTGCATCGCCGACCGGACGGTCTCCAGCACTGCAATTCGTGCGTAGTACTTGTTATTTGCAGGAATAATGGTCCACGGGGCCTGCATGGTGGTTGTCCGGCGGATCATGGCATTTACCGCACTCTCATACTGGTCCCACTTTTCCCGGTTTCTCCAGTCTTCCTCGGTTATCTTCCAGTTTTTCTCCGGAGTATTCTGACGCTCCTCAAACCGCCTGAGCTGCTCATCCTTGTCAATGTGCAGCCAGAATTTAATGAGAATGGTCCCTTCCCTGGTCAGTTCGTCCTCCATGACATTGATCTCATGGTATGCCCGCTGCCATTCAGACTCTGAACAGAAGCCTTCTACCCGCTCCACCAGGACCCGGCCGTACCAGCTCCGGTCAAAGATGGTGATATTCCCCTTCCTGGGGAACCGGGTATAAAATCTCCACAGGTAATGGTGCATCTTTTCCCAGTCGTTTGGCGGGCCGATGGGTTCGACCACATATCCTCTGGGATTAAATGACTCTGCAAGCCGAATGATGCAGCCGCCCTTTCCCGCGGCATCCCATCCCTCAAAAACAATCGCAACCGGAATATCGTGGTTATATATCTCAACCTGAAGATCGCGGAGTTCCTCCTGGAGCCCTTGAAGGATCGGCTTGTATTCAGGACGGGTGTAACTCTTTGTCAGATCGGTTTTTTTCAGAAGTGACGACTCTTCGGTTTCTGACATCGTTTTGATGAGGTAGGTCTGGCCCTGCTCCTTCTTTCCTCCTTCCTTTTCAGTAAGCCAGCACTCAACTGCCGAATTAAAGGTCTGTAACACCCTCACATACCCATACTTCATCGACTCTGCTTCAACAATGGTCCAGGGTGATGCCGGCATGTCCGTCTTCATCAGCATCCGGTCAATCATGACAAAATCACGACTCACCATGTATATGCCTTCTTTTCTGCGAAGGTATCTGGCCTGCATGGTAAACGGACTGTCTTTTATGACAATGAGACGCCGTTTCTGCTCATCCTTACTGATGTGGAGGAAGAATTTCAGAATAAGATTTCCGTCGCTGATAATCTGGGCTTCAAAATTATTGATGTCTTCAATACATGACCCGGGGATTTCATCCATCTTGTCAGAATCATACCGCTCAACAATGGTTGAGGTATACCAGGACCGGTCAAAAATGGCAGTCTGACCATATGACGGAAGCCGTGACCAGAACCGCCAGAACATACCATGGTCACGCTCGATATCATTTGGTTCAGCGATTGGGTGAATACGGGTTCCACGGGGATCCAGTACCGGCTGAAGCAGGTTGATTATCCGGGTAATGCCTGATCCTCTCCATCCCTCCATTACAATGATGACTGACTTTCCACGGTTTCTGATTTCCCGCTGTAGTTCTGCGGTTCGTGCTTCCAGGGGCTCGATGATTGATGAATATTGTCCCTTTGGTATCCTTCCGGTAAGGTCAAAGGCTTCAAGCATGTTATTTCTGATTAGTGAGTCTCGCTTTTATAGGTTGGCTCATGGTACAGATTGAACGGAGTATCGTCACTACTATGCTTCTGCATGGCTGAGTACTGTGAAATGTCTGATTCCTATATCAGCCGGGAACTCTCCGGTCTCATGGTCGAGCAGGATCTTCTTCTGAAATGGAGTGAGGAGGATCTTGCCGATATTATCAGGGATGTGGGGTTTTCCTGTCTGCTCTGTGGCAGATGCTGCACGACAGAGTTTAACGGGCATGTCTTTCTGCTTGATTCTGATGCAGAGCGGGTCATGGCCATGGATCCGTCCCTTCTGATTCCGGCACCTGAATTTGAGCTGGCCGATGAAGCCGGGATTTTTTACGTCTCCGGGTATGCTCTTCGGGTTCAAAAGAACGGTTCCTGTATCTTTCTCACTGACAACCGGTGCAGGATATATGATGAACGTTTCACCATCTGCAGGATTTATCCATACATGCTCCACCGTGAACCAGACCGGAGAAAAAAACTGGAATTCAGGCAGATAAGCGGTCTGAATGAACATGGTGAGTATCATTGTCCGGTTTCTGAAAACGAGGCCCATATTTTTGCCAGGGAGACCATCGCCTATGAAAAGGCCTGGCTGGCACAGATGATCGGATTTTACACCGCAGCACTGGACCTCTTTGAACAGAAGAATACTCGTCATATCAGGGCAGTGTATGACCGCAGGATACAGGAGTTCCGGAAGGGTGCACCGGTGGATGTTCATGTCTGGTACCAGGGACATTTCGTTCCGGTTACTGTGCGCCGTGAGGAGTATCTGGGATTTGGATGGCCATAAGGGCATCAGACCGGTGAGAGCCCGGATAACCTTCTTATAGGTCAATGTATAATTTCATACATAGATGACTCAACATGTCCATCATCTGCGTCGAGGTGCATGTCCGGGTTCACCCCGCTCTTGGCGATGACAGCTAAATCAGACGTAACCAGTATTGCTTTTCTGAATACAATCGAACATTAACGAACATTACTACCATTATTGATACCATGAAGTCACAGGATATTGCCATTGTCGGCATTTTACTTGCGGTCGGTGCAATTGCACGGTTTGCCGCATTATACGCACCATTACCACCATTCCTTGTACCGAACTTTGTCATAGTTTTCTACTGTCTGGCCATCATGCTGGTCGTCCCGAAATTCTCCCAGGCTCTGGGGATCGGGTTTATCGGCGGCATCATCAGTGCTCTCATCAGTCATTCGATATTCCCGCCAGGAAATCTTATCAGTGAACCAATCGGAGCCGTTGCCTGTCTGCTCGTCTTCCAGGCACTGAAGACACGGTTTGCTGCAGCACCATCCATCGCTACCCTGGTTGCAACCTTTGCAAGCGGTATCTCATTCATATGTATTGTCATCCTGCTCGTTATGGTCGCACCTGGTCTGCTGTTTAAGGCATTCAATTATGAGAGTCTGTATGCCTTTTTTAGTGCCATGATGGTTATGATAGTCATCCCGACCGCAATCATCAACACCATTATCGCCCAGCTCCTCTATGTTCCCGCATCACGGGCTTTATCCCGGAGATCATGATACTCGCAACAGCTCTCAGCTACACGTACCCGGTGGGAGTCCGTCCGGCTCTCCGGGACATCACTCTTTCTATCGGGGCCGGAGAACTTATCCTGGTAACCGGTCCGACTGCAGCCGGAAAGACCACTCTTTGTTATGCCCTGTCCGGGATTCTTCAGCATGAATTTGGCGGGACCTGTTCCGGGTATCTTGCTCTGAATGGCAGACCGGTCACTGATTATGCCGGTGTCGGCGAACTGAACCGGCATGTCAGTATGGTCTTTGATGATGCCGACTCCCAGCTTATTTTCACCAGTGTTGAAGAAGAACTGGCATCCGGACTTGAGACCAGAATCGATTCAAAACAGGAGATAGAGGATCGGGTCAGAAAGGTCATGGAACTCTGCGGAATCATGCATCTTCGTGAGCGTCCTCCGTACGCCCTTTCCGGCGGCCAGAAACAACGGGTAGCGATTGCCGCTGCCCTTGCTATGGA
This sequence comes from uncultured Methanospirillum sp., assembly GCA_964515765.1. Classification (GTDB taxonomy): domain Archaea; phylum Halobacteriota; class Methanomicrobia; order Methanomicrobiales; family Methanospirillaceae; genus Methanospirillum. The sequence continues at coordinate 18,783 of CAZEWE010000010.1, forward strand.
TACCGACATTATCATCCTGGATGAGCCGACTTCAGAACTGGATGTTGTTGCCACAACCCGGATCATTGAGATCCTGCAGGATCTGAAAGCCAGGGGGAAGACCATCATCATCGTTGATCACTCCCTGGAAGGGTACCGGAATGTTGCCGACCGGGTTATCGTCATGGAGGAGGGTCATATCAGCCGGGAAGGAACATTTGATGAGATCTTCCCTGAGCAGCAGGGCTCCATGAAGGCCCTCTATACCGACCCGGACCTTGAGCCCTATACTCATAAGGACCAACCGGTTGTCGTGCGTATTGACACCCTCATCAAACGATATGGCACGATTGAAGCGCTGAGTGGTGTCTCACTGACACTCTATGAAGGGGAATTTATTGCAATCCTTGGTGAGAATGGATCCGGAAAGACTACGTTGGTGAAACATCTGAACGGGCTGCTACGGCCCGACGGGGGATCAGTTCATGTGAGGGCTCTGGATGCTGCCACGGCACCAATCATTGATCTTGTCCAGCAGACTGGCCTGGTGTTTCAAAACCCGGATACCATGCTCTTTGCCGACAGTGTCAGGGACGAGATCATGTTCGGGCTTGAGAACATCGGATCAGACTCCCCTGACAGAATCATCACCGATGTGCTCTCCATGGTCGGGCTTTCAGGCTCAGAACCGACCTACCCGCGTCACTTGTCACGGGGTGAACGGCAGCGTCTTGCGGTTGCCTGTATTCTTGCCATGAAACCGGGGCTTATCATTCTTGACGAACCGACAACCGGCCTTGACGAGAAGGAGTCTGATAAGATGATGGATCTCATGCTGACCCTGCAGGAGAGAGGACATACCATCATCATGGTTACTCATAACATGCGTATTGCCGAGGAGTATGCAGGCCGGATAATTGCCATGGAGAACGGCCGGGTCATCGGGGATTATCATAACCTGAAGGGGCGTGCATCATGAGTGAAATTCTGCAGTATATACCGGGAAGCAGCCCGCTTCATCATCTGAATCCAGTCACCAAGTTACTCCTGGTTATTCTTATCGTCGGGCTGTGTGTGATGTCTGCCCAGGTATCGTTCCTCTGCTTTCTCATCGGTGTCCTGGTCATTGGTGCATTCTTCTCAGGTCTCATCAAAGAGATAATCAATCAGGTCCCGTTTCTTCTCCTCTTATCATTCTTCCTTGTGATACTCACCAGTCTGACGGTTCAGGAGGGTGATTTATTACTCACGATTCTTCCTTCCGCTGAACCAGGAGGTCAGGGATATGGGATTACTCTTGGCGGGCTCCTCTTTGGTGTTATCCTCTCACTCCGGTTTGTCGTGATGATCACGGCATTTCAGCTCTTTGTTGTGACCACAAAACCTAGTGACCTGGTGACCGGACTCCTGGCATTTCGTCTGCCGGTCGATTATGTCCTCATGCTCCTGATTGCTCTTCGGTTTATTCCAAGTCTCCAGCTGGAGGCCAAGCGGATCCATGAAGCACAGCTCTGCCGTGGCTATAATCCGGGCACTGGTATATCCGGAAAGATCAGAAGTATGAAACCGATCATGATACCACTCGTTGCAAATTCACTGGCAAAGACTCAGGTTCTTGGTCTTACCCTTGACATGCGGGGATACCGGGCACGAAAAAATCTTCCCCTTCATAAGCTGGTCTTTGGCTTTGGTGATGTCATCAGTGCGGTGCTGGTTGTGGTAATTCTTTCAGCATTTGCATATCTTCACTTTTTCATAGCATAGGGCCGGGTACAGACCCGTGTCACCTTTTTATTGATCCCGCATCGCCATGATTAAAGTTCTTGAATGGTAATAAGTCTCTATTTATGATATCCGTCCTGCTTGTTGATGATGAACCGGTCATTCTGGATATTGCCCGTGCTTTTCTTGAGCGCCATGGGGAATTTTCGGTTACTACCGTGCTCTCAGCCGAAGAAGGCCTTGCAATGCTGAATGAGCGGGGCTTTGATGCCGTGGTTTCTGACTATGAGATGCCTGTTATGAACGGGCTCGGTTTTCTCAGGGCAATTCGGGAAAAAGGAGATCATATCCCCTTTATCATCTTCACCGGAAGAGGCAGGGAGGATGTGGTCATCGAGGCGCTCAATGCCGGTGCAGATTATTATATTCAGAAAGGCGGGGATCCGCGTGCCCAGTTTACAGAACTTGCATACAAGATTCGCGAATCAGTACGAAAGAAAAAGGAGGTCCAGCCCCAGGCTGAACATGATACCATCAGGACCAAAATAATCGGCCATATTCATGCTCTTGAAAACCAGTTGTCCATGATGAAGGCGGGAGGGGTTACCCCGTCACAAGAGCCGCTCATCAGGGAATGTGACTCCCATATACGAGATCTGCTCATCCTGTTTGGAGAGCACCGATAATCCTGATTAATTTCTTTCAATCAGGCTTTTTGCCATTGCGAAAGCCTCATTCGCTTCATTTATCTGACCGAGAGCCAGGTGAATCTCTCCTTTTTTATTCCAGAGTTCAGGATTATCCGGGTCTAATCCACTCATGACCTCATAGCATTTCAGGACTTCCATGTACCTGCCCAGTTTTGTCAGGGTGTATGCCTTATGCTGCCAGAGATCGACACGTTTCGGATCTATCTCAATAGCCTTGTCAAACTTCTGCAGGGCATCATCATACTGCTCAAGCCGGTTGTAAGCAAATCCAAGCAACAGCCATGAGTTCTCCTTTTTGTCCTCAGGGCCTGCGAGTTCCAGTGACCGTTCGGCAGATTTTATGGCAAGTTTATACTGGCCGCTCTCAATATACGAGGATGCTTTCCCCTGCCAGGCACCACTCTCATCAGGATTGAGCCTGACAGCCTCATCGAAATCATTCATGGCCTCCTGCTGCCGGCCAAGATGCTGAAGCGCAATGCCCCGGTAGGTCCATACCTTCGGGTTTATCGGGTCAAGCCGGATTGAATGACTATATGCATCCACGGCTTCAGTATAGAGTCCGTCTTTTGCAAACCGGTTTCCCTGCTCTATCCAGTCCTGTGCATTCCATCCCTCAGTTCCCAGACATCCGCACAAAAGGATAAGCATCAGCACAGACAGGGTCAATAAAACAGTTGAAACGAACTTCATGACGATACACAATCCAGGTGCCTGAATGCACAATTCTCTCTAAACGTTGTCAGAGAAATATGAAATGTCTTCCTGCCGGGTCAGGGAATAACTGTTATTGGGGTTTTTGGAATTTTGCGGGCAATATCTTCTCCCTGCTTTTTATAGAGGAGATTTGCCTGGCTAATGGCGATATCAGCTTCATCAGTTCTTCCTAAAACCCGCAGTACTGATGCCTTGTTAATCCAGTTTTCAGCATTGCCAGGGTTTATCCTGAGTGCCGCCTCAAATGAATTCAGTGCCTCATTATAGTCCTTTTCCATGACATAGGCATACCCGCGTGAGCTCCAGGCCTTCTCAAGTGACGGGTTCATCTGAAGTATCTTATCAAAATGTGAGATGGCAAGGTCATACTGTCCACGGCCAGAGAGGGCAAGACCCCGGTGATACCAGAACTCGGTGTTGGACTCATCTAGTTCAATAGCCTTGTAATATGACCTGACTGCTTCATCATTATCGCCCATCATATAACTGGCCCTCCCTTTCATGAACCATGCCTCAGCATAATCCGGTTTTATTCGTATCGCTGCCGTGAACGCATCTATTGCATCCTTATATCTGACCAGTTCAAAAAGAGCCTGACCCTTCAGGAAGTAAAGCTGGCTGTTGCTCCCTGACAACTGGATGGCCTGATTATAGAGCGAAACTGCCTCGGCATATCGTCCCGAATTATACGCAGTCTTTGCCTCGTCTGATAGCCGGTCAGTTTCCGTGCACCCGGATATCAGAACTGCGGTAATCAGAAGAAATACCAGTATGCATTGGATAATAATTCTGATTGTCCGGTCATCCGAGTTCATTCCAGGTCACCAGTCAGGTACTATTTTTTTTCTTTTGTATTGAAGCATCCGGATATTGAACCGGATTGGAAAAAAGATGGTATTACCAGTAAAAAATTTATTCGTAGAGGTACTGTTCATCAATCCGGGTGTATGAAACAAGTTCTTCCGGTTTGAAGTGAATAGCAATCTCGCGATTTGCAGTTTCTACGGAATCAGAGCCATGGATGACGTTCATCCCTATCTCAAGGGCAAAGTCTCCACGAATTGTGCCGGGTGCTGCACCGGCCGGGTTGGTTGCTCCGATCATATCCCTGCTTATCTTCACGATATCTTTTCCTTCCCATACCATCAGGAAACATGGTCCTGAAGTGATGTATGCCTTCAGGCCTGGGAAGAAGGGTTTCTGCACGTGTTCTGCATAGTGTTCCATAACCCGTGCATCAGGAAGCCGTTCAAATCGTGATGCAACCATCTTGAATCCGCGGCGTTCAAACCGGGTGATAACCTCACCGATAAGTCCGCGCTGAACTCCGTCCGGCTTTACCATCAGAAATGTCCGTTCCATTGTTATACCTTGCCAAGAGCTTTCCGGCCAGCAGTGGTCCATCTGACACGGCGTGGAATACGTCCGAGCTTATGGTTCTTCTGGCACTTGGTGCTGCAGTAATAGAAAATCTGTCCGTCTTTCTTGACGTACATCTTCCCGGTTCCAGGCTCCATCTGCAGGCCGCAGAAAGAACAGATATGCGTATCAATCATTGTTCTTACCTCCGGGAAAGTTTCTTTGCTTCACGTTCGGTCTCAAGGAGCATCAGAACATCACCTTCACGGATCGGTCCTACCGTGTTACGGGTGATAATCCGCCCCTTGTTCGGGCCATCAAGGATACGGGCCTTAACCTGCATGGCTTCTCCATGCATACCGGTTGACCCGATAACCTCGATTACTTCAGCGGGCGTTCCGTCCATGGTATTCACTCAGCTTTGAGAGCTGCTATCTGTGCAGCAATAGTATCGATGGTCTCTTTTGCTTTTCCGGACTTTACGATAGCTGCAGCAGCAGAGCCGACTTCCAGTCCGCAAGCAGCGCCGATATCATTCTGCTTGCTGATGAAGAGATATGGTATCTTCTTTTCATCGCAGAGTGGTCCAAGATGCATGACGATCTCTGCAGGTTCAACATCTCCGCCAATAAGGACCAGCTGTGCGATGCCGCGCTCGATGGCCTTGGTGGCTTCGTTGGAGCCCTTTTTGATTTTTCCGCTCTCACGTGCGGCTTCGACGGCTTCAAGAGCCTTGTTCTGTATCTCTTCAGAGACTTCAAAGGTAACGTAGTTTGCCATGAATTCACCTCATTCAGGAGGGGCATGACCCTCCGTCATCACTCATCAGCAGATGACGAATGTGCCATATAAGTTACGGTTGTGGGCGTTTAAAGGTTCGTGGATCAGGTTTTGAATCCACGAGAAATATCTCCCCGGATGGCCGGATTTCATCTTCCTTCATGCTGGTAGATGACCACATCGCGGTTCCGGTAGAGTTCCTGAAGATCCCCTGCAGGAATTGTTACATTATACTTCTCCTGCTCAAGAGGCCCGACATAGAGCAGATCTGCCCGGTACCGTTCCATCAGGGGGATGGTCTGGTCCGGGTTTTCATATATGGTCCGTATAGTATTGCCCCGCTCTCCATACCAGCCTTCCGGATTATTCCCCCTCCACATATACTCATGGAACTGCCATCCGATGATCGTCGGGATCCCGGTGAATGACGAGACCCGTGAGGTATACTGGTAATCATCACCGGCTGCCTCAACGATGATATGCTCACCTGGGAGTGTTCGTAAAAATGAGAGGGCCTCAGCATCTTCCCGGTGATTTTGTGAAAGCCATGCCATGCCATCGAGGGTCGGGGTGTGTGGTCCGTGGATGGTGGAGACGATAACCGGGGGGACAATCAGGCAGAGACAGAGCAGGAGAATGACAGAACACTGGATGACCCGTGCACCAAGTCCCGGGTTCCTGCTGATGTATGCATCAAGTTCCTTTCCAATCATCACAGCAGCAGCAGTCCCGCAGAGGAGCCAGGCACCAATGTAGAGTTTGAAAACCGTGTTCATCCGGTAATAGACCTCTCCCATGTTATCTGCCAGGTAGATAAGTTCACAAAAGAGCAGTATTGCAAGTCCGCCCGCTGCAAGAAGATCTGCAGGGCCTGACCTTCGGCGGATGACAAAAACAAGGACCAGCCCCGCAAGTGCGAGAGAGAGGTACCCGGTCAGAAAGAATGGGACGATGGCAAGAAGGATCCACGGAACCTTCATGAGTTCTCTTCTGAAGGAGAATAAAAAGGCTGCAAAGAACCAGCCATGAACCATGATAAACTGCCAGATATCTGTTGGGGTATGGACAAATCCAATCCCCGCAATTCCCTGGGTATGCATCCCAAGGAGGAGTGGACTTATAAGGAGGAGGCTCAGGGCAGGAACCAGGAGAAGATAGCATACCGCTGCAAACCCAGGTTTTTGGATCCATGGTAATCCCCGCTCATGAATCATGGTCCGAATTTCCTGGAAAATATCCCGAATTTTGAGGCCTGATTGCCCTGCATACTCCCTTCCAATCAGGCAGAGCCCTGTTGCCAGGATTAGCGGTGCCCATATCAGGACATCCCAGCTGTTGACCACCGGTATTACCGACAGCCCGAGTGCAGTCATGAGAAGGATGAGGATCCGTGTCCTGGTCCCATCTCTCCAGCATACAAATGCTGCGGTAACCATGAGTACCAGAAATGACTGGGCAAGAATGCCAAGAACGTGGGCATGCACATCACCAAACAGAAATGAGAACAGTGGATATTCGTTGATGGTGTCCTGAATGACCCTGCTGCTATCCCACAGAAGGGTAAAGGCCCGTGTTCCCGTAAGGGCGAGGTAGATAAAGTACGGGTTTACGACAAAAAATGCCAGAACGGGGAGTAATCTGACATTCTTCAAGGTCAGGTGTCCGACTCCGTAGAGATTTATGGCAGAGAGTGCTGCAATGGTTGGAAGAGCAAGATTGAAGAGGATGTTTGAGGGTATTCCTGTTCCCATCGCCGGAGTTGCGATGATCCAGTGACCAAAATAATAGTACACATTTAGAAACCCTCCGGCAAACCAGGGATCAAGAGGGGGAACCAGGGGTGCCCTCAGTATCGATGCAAGAAACCCATGGTCCATGAACTTTTCCGCACCATTGATATCAGGGTTATATGCCCTGACAATGAGCATGGCGAGAAATACACCGGCAAAGAGCAGGTAGTATCGCCATTCAGATGGGATGCTCCGGTAATGTCCTGTTTTATGAAATACACCGGTGATAACAAATGCCAAAATGACCGGGAGCAGACCTGCATATGGGGGAAGACCACAAAAGACTGCATACCAGGTAGCAAGAGCAGTCAGGATAAGCCCGGCTGTCCAGGATATGGGAACCGCTACCCGTGGGAGATATTCTTTTATCCAGGGATAGAAGGAGAGTTGGAATATGAAAAGCAGGAAGAGCCAGGATACCACAGCAACAATCTGTCCTGATTCAATCATGGATTAAGACTCATCCTTCAGTCTTTTTTTAATGCTGTCCGAGAGCTCCGGGATGACCCAGTCGCCTAAGTACATAATTGAGACAGCTCCTCCTATGAGGGTTATACCATTCTTAATCAGGTGGTCGATGACGGCGATAAGCGTCGATACCGCTGGAGTTGTGCCTGCCAGTTCAAAGATGACTGCCAGGGCGAATTCATACGTGCCAACTCCGCCGGGTGTGAGGGGAACTGCTTTTACGAGGTTCCCGGCAACCACTGCAAGTAAAACTACCTCAAAGGGAATGTCCTGACCGAACATGAGGGCCACAAGATAGCAGATGGCGGTATCGAAAAGCCAGATCCCGAGCGATGTTACTCCAAGAATACATGCAGAGCGGGGAGTCAGGGATGCATTCCGCATCTCATTCATCATCTCAAGAACATAGCCGATGTATTTATTTTCAGTCTGAACTTTCCCGGTAAGTATGAGGACCAGAAAGAAGAGCCCTCCAAGTACGAGCGGGAGGATGAGGAGCATAAGGACCCAGGACGGGGCGTTGAGCACAAATACAACTGCACACAGTCCCAGGACTGCAACAGAGATGATATCAAAAACCCGTTCTACTACGATGGAGGAGAGACCCTGGGAGATGGTAGCATCATAATCATGCTTGAGCAGGACTACCCGGATCAGGTCCCCAAGCCGTGCAGGGACGATGAGGTTTACCGTTTGGGATATGAAGATACAGGCCGTTGAAAAGACGAGGGATATCTGTACCTGCATTCGTGAGAGGATGGACTGGTACCGCCCTCCCCTGACAAACCATGCAAAAAGGCAGATAAGAGATGCCGGGATAAGATAGAGCGGTTTGACATACGCGAGTGCATCGGCCAGGTCATCCCAGACTCTGATGACCATGACGGCAAGGATTCCCACCGCCAGGAGAACAGAGAAGATAATAGCAAAGAGTTTACGATACATGGAGTTGCCACCAGAGCCGGAGAATTGCTCGTCCCATCTTCCAGATATCACCAGACCTGACTGTCGTCCCCTGTCCCTCTGTCCACACAACCGGGATTTCTGCGATGCGAAGCCCTTTGTGCTGGGCCCTGACCAGGATCTCGGTATCCCAGAACCAGTGGGTATCACCGGTCTCTTTCAGCAGGTCCCTGAGCACATCTGTTCTGAAGGCTTTAAACCCACACTGATGGTCAGAGAGGGTGCTCCGAAGAATATGCCTGACCAGGAAATTATATCCTCTGCTCTTGATCTCCCTGCCTGTACTTCTGATAATCCTGCTGTCAGGAAGAAGCCGTGAACCGGTTGCCAGATCATATCCTTCAGCAATACGGCCAAGGAGCTCACCAAGATGGGAGATGTCGGTTGCCATATCCACATCAAAATAACAGAATATGTCTCCACGGGCCTGTGTTGCAGCCTGAGACAGGGCTGATCCCCGTCCAAGCCGCTCATTCCGGTGCAGGTGGATTACCTGATAATGCTCCCTGGCAAACTGTGCAGCACATTCATATGAGCCATCAGTGCTGGCATCCTCGGCGATGATGAGTTCATACTCTGATGCAAGGGAGGACAGGGTTTCCAGAACCCGTGGCACAGCCTCTTCCAGTGCATGGACATCATTGTATACCGGAATGACAACCGTTACCGGTATTGATATCTTCACTCCGTCACTTCCGGAATAGTGTTTATCCTCGTTACCTCATCAGCAGCCCGGAGCCCGGCCCTGACTGAACCTTCAATACTTCGTTCCGGATAATTCTCTTCAGAAAACATGCCGGCAAGAACAAGGCCTGGGACAGATACCCTCTTCATCTGATCTTTATATCCGGCAAGATAGAGCGGTCCGGCATAGGAATCTGATGTCATTTCTGCCCATAGTATTTCTTCACTCCTGACTGAAAATTTTCTGCAGAAATCTTCTATCATCCGCTCCTTCAGGTCAGGTGAAGGGGTGCCGGTATAATATGAGGCAAGATAGACGATATCCTCACCGTACCAGGCTCTCGGGGCAAAGCAGGTATGGCCGATGACCGCTCCATATGGTGCATCATCATAGAGATTAATCCAGTAAATACCTCGGGTGACCGGTCTGGTAAGACCCATGGTGAGACATGCTGCCCCCTGATAGGGGACATCCGGAATTTCAAGCCCGGTTTTTCTGAGGAGGCCGGGTGCTAATGTAGCAATGACTACATCGAATGGCTCGTCATTCACATACCAGCCCGGTCCGTCTTTTTGTATACTCGTAACCGGTGTGTTTGTTCTGATTTCTCCTCCATTTCCGGTTATACTCTCTGAAATACTATCCAGGAAGGATGAAAATCCCCGCTCAAGGTATCCAAGCCGCTCTCCTCCAAGACTTCTGTCCGACCGTATGGCAACCCTGCTGACAACCCAGGCAGCAGAAATTTTCTCTGCATTCTGACCAAACTTCGAATTCAGGAGTGGCCTGAAGAACGAGCGGTATATTTTCTCTCCTAGCTGCTCTGTAAGGAATTTTTCTGCGCTTACTCCGTCAAGATTCGATAGATCAAAGGTTTTGACTTTTTTGGTGAATAATGCGAGCCTGAATTTATCTAATATACTGAGATGGGGGTACAGAAGGATTTCAAGGGGGGTGGTGAGGGGATAGACCGCTTTGTTCTGATAGGTCCCGGTTGATCCTTTCAGCCAGAGAATCTTCTCAGACAGGTTCAATTCTTCTAAAAGATGTAAAAAAGCCGTATCTCCTGAGAAGAAATGGTGATAGTACCGCTCAATGGAATAGATCTCCCGGTGATAGGATGAGAGCAGGCCACCTATCTCTGCTGACTTTTCGTAAATTGTTATTTTATGGTCTGGAGAAAGCCTGTATGCCGAAACGAGCCCGGATATACCTCCTCCAATTATCGCGATCCGCATATTCTGTTATAATCCCTTAGATATTCCCATCCTGCTCATTGAAGAAG
>CAZEWE010000011.1:0-24328 GCA_964515765.1 uncultured Methanospirillum sp.
CAGATGTTCGGATTTACCGAACATGACATCGATACAATCCTGTCCGATTTCTCGATTCCGGATCATGGAAAAGTCATTCGAGATTGGTATAATGGATACTCCTTTGGAGATCAGGTGATCTATAACCCCTGGTCTGTAACGAATTATATAGATAATCTGCCTGATCCACCCGGCTCTCACTGGCTCAACACCTCCGCAAACACCCTTGTGTATGAGGAACTCGGTCGTGGAGGGATTGAAATTAAACGTGATCTGGAGAAACTCCTTTCCGGAGAAGAGATTAGGTACCCGATAACTGAAACAATTACCTTCAGGGATATCGGAAGAAACCCCGCAAACATCTGGAGTTTTCTGTACTTTTCAGGATACCTCAGGGCAGGAGATCCGAAATTTGCAGATTATGATCCGAACCTCCTCACATATGCATTGAGTATTCCAAACAAGGAGATTTCGGCAGCATATAAGCAATTTGTAAACAGCCAGTTTGAAAAGGGAGATCCATCATCTGGTATAACCTCATTTCTCTCAGTATTTCTGGAGAACAAAAAAGCAGAGATACTTGAGCAGACTTTACAAAACCTTACCATCAGTCTTGTTAGTTTCTATGATCTTGCACGACTCCCTGAAGCAGTCTTTCATGCTTTTGTCCTCGGCCTTCTCGCAAATCTGAGATCTATCTATGATATCAGATCGAATCCAGAATCCGGATATGGAAGGGCTGATATCCTGATGATACCAAAAACAGCCAGGTATCCGACCGGATATGTGATAGAATTTAAATCAATATATCCGGATGATGATATGGAAAAATCGGCACAGGAGGCATTAACGCAGATACGGGAGAGAAAGTATGATGCCTCAGTCATATCCGGAGGGATAGAACCTGATAATATCCGATATCTTGCGATCATACTTCAGGGTAAAAGCGTAATGGTCAGGGAGTGATTTGATACCGACTGAAAATTACAATAGTTTACTGGTCAATATTTCAGCTAAAATTAAATTCAGACCCCTTTTATCAGAAATATTACACGAAGTTTCTACATGAACAGATATCTTTTTTAATCTAATCACCCTATAGCCATTTATATCAGGATTCACCTAGAGAGATAATTTTTTTTAGCATAGGTGAAATTGGGGGTTTTTTTAGATCATGGAGTGGACACTTCGAAACAAGCTTCTTACCGTAATGATGGTTATTTCTCTCATCCCTCTGGGAATCATCGGAATCATATCATATACCGAGGTCCAGAACCTGGGCATTCTGGCGGCAAACCAGACAACCCTCGTCGGTGAACAATCCTTACAAGAGGCTACCGAAGCGCTGAACAAACTTGGGGAAGAGATGATTCAGCGTATTGCACAGGATGTACGAACACAGGTAGATATCTATCTGGCAGCACATCCTGACAAAACCATAGCAGACTTACAAAAAGATCCGGCATTCAAAGAAATTATCGTTCAGTCAGTTGGTGACACCGGATACACAACCGCAATGGATAGTGCCACCTTAATTAACCGGTTTCACAAAAATGAGAAGAATGTAGGAACGGACTATCACACCATGGAATCCTCTAACCCTGATTTCTATAAGATTCTTATCCAGGGTGAGGGGAACATGGATTCATCCGGATACTACCTCTGGAAGGATGCAGACGGAGTAATGAGGCCAAAATTTGGATATTACACATGCACTACCAGAAAAACGGCAGATGGTGTAATCCTCCGAATCGGAGCTACGACATATATTCACGAGTTTTCTGCTCCTGTTCAAAATACCGGTCAAAAAATACGGGAGAGCATCAATCAGACAACGTCAGGTATTCAGTCACAAATGACCAATGTACAGGCTTTTCTTCTGGGTAGTTTCATCCTCACTGTCCTTGTGGTCCTTGTGATAGGGTTTTATTTTGCTCGCTCTATCAGTAACCCGATTCAGACGATCACTGGATATGCCGGTCAGGTAAGCAGAGGAGAGATGATACCTATTGATGAGATTAATTCTGACATTCAGGAGATCAGGGACCTGAACCAGGCATTTAATAAAATGCAGCAATTCCTTTCAGGGAAGGCAGAATCAGCATCAGAAATTGCCAAAGGAAACCTTCAGGTACAAATTCCGGTCATGAGTGAACATGATATCCTGGGCAATGCGATGGTTACCATGCGGAAAAGTATTGCTGATATGACCGCAGATCTGACAAATCTCACTACATTGGCAGCATCTGGCAACCTGTCTTCCCGAGTTGACCCTGAGAGATATCAGGGAGAGTTCAGGAATATCATGACACAGGTGAACCATCTCATGAGGGCGGTTATTAGACCGATTGATGAGACCATCAGGCTGTCTGGAAGGTATGCTGATAATGTATTCATTGACCGCTTTGATGAATCTCTCCATGTAGAAGGTGATTTCGTCAGGTTAAAGGATTCACTCAACAATGTGGGGAATCAGATATCAAGTACTGTCTCTCGCATAATGACTGATGTGAAGACTCTCAATGCCGGTGCTCTCGAAACGGATGCCAATATCAGGTCAATTGCAACCGGATCTGAAGAAGTTACCCAAAACAGCAGATTAGTCGATGAATATGCCCGTGAAGGGGAGAAGAGTGTTGCTGATGTACTCAGAACAGTGGAAGACTTCTCAGTTGCTGTCAGTGACATATCGGTAAAAGCTGAGCAGGTGTCCGGTCTTGCTGCTGATGCCAATGCCCTCTCTACAAAAGGAGAAAACCTTGCACGGGGTGCTGAGAATGGAATGGCGGGAATCAAGCATTCCGCAGAGGATCTGAACTCGATGATTCAGACCATCAGAAACCAGATGAAGGAGATTGGTAACATCGTAACCATCATCACCGACATTGCAGATCAGACAAATCTTCTTGCTTTGAATGCAGCTATTGAGGCAGCCCGGGCTGGTGATGCAGGACGTGGGTTTGCGGTTGTAGCAGGAGAAGTAAAAGATCTGGCGAACCAGTCACGATTATCAGCAGAAAATATCAGTGATATGATCTCAGTCCTCGATAAACAGTCAGAAGATGCAGCACAGATGATGGAGGAGGCAAACATGCAGGTGAATGGAGGCATTCAATCTGTTTCAGATACCTTGGAAGTATTTAAAGAAATTGTAGTCTCAATGGATGAGATAAACAGAAGAATTTCAGATGTTGCAGCCTCATCTGAAGAACAGGCCGCCTCTGTTCAAGAGATTACTGCAATTATCAATGAAGTGCTCTCCGGTATTCGACAGACGGCTGTTCAGGCTGATAAAAACAACCGGATCACCGCGGAAATGTCAGCAGCAATAACACAGATGGTACACATAACCGAGTCAGTGAGTAAAATCGCGGAAAGTCTGACCGAAGAGATTGACCAGTTTAAGGTCAGCTAACGTTCCATTTTTTGCAGAGAATTTTGTTCAGAAAAAAAGAATAAAGGTGATTTTTAGAATATCGGTCGCCTGATATATCATATGATAGATTTTAGTCACAGGTTATGTATGTGACCCGCCTTTTTCCGAAAATATCTGCCCTTCAAACGTGAATATCTGAACCCCCGAATCCTGCCAGCATCCTCTGGGCAGTCCTGCCTTCATACACGTATGGTCGAGAAATTCTGTCACATTCCATCCCCACTCCACAGGAACCTGGGGAAGCAGAAGACCGGACCGGCCATACCCTCTGATAATCAGACCATGTTTGCCAACCGTTATCGCTGCCGGCCGGTCAGCAGGAACAGCCTCTAATAGTTCTGGTTCAGTCAGGACCGTCACTTCAACGGAGATATCAGAAAGTTCTTTTGGTGAAACCGGTGGGAACCGTGGATCTCCGGTCGCTGCTGAGCAGGCTGCTTCTCGGATGGCATCCCGGAGCGGCATAACCGCATGGGGAAACCCGATACATCCCCGAAGATCGCCATGCTTGGTCAGCGTTACAAAGACCCCACGTTTTTTGGAGAAGACCGGTGAAAACTCCGGTTCTGTATAGGATTCCCGGGCAACATGTTCGTGTAGTACATGGCGGGCATGAGACAGGGCGAGTTCCCCTTCTGCCGGTGTGAGAAGTTCCATGTATGATTGATAGCACCTGACAGTATTTATCTATCAGGACAAAAAGAGGAAGATCAGAATGAGTCAAGAAGAGACTTCAGACCTGCTTTTCCTAGTTTAATTGCCAGCTTGGGATTTGCTGCGATAATATTTTTTATAAGATTTAAGGTATTAAAATCTGACAGATTCATTTTAGCAACAGAGTGCACGATTGCATTCAGATCATCATCATTCAGTTTGACAAATACCTCTTTAATCTGGTAATTTCTCTCAAGCGCCTTTCCAAGGTATGATGCTCTCCAGGTCTCATCATACGGCATCAGAGCCTGAGTGGAGGTATCACCTTTTTCAATAGCCTTGGAACCGACATCACCGGCAAGTTTTCCGGTATAGAGAGCGGCATAGATACCACCGCCGGTCAGCGGATCAGACACACGGGCTGCATCACCGACGATCATGAGGTTGTTCGCAACCGTGCATGGGAGCGGCTGGCATATGGAGACACCACCGGCGATAAGCTCGATGGTCTTGCCATTGGGGAAGTTCTTGGATACAAACCGGTTGAGATAATCAATCGGCCGATTTCCGGGTTTGGACCGGTCGCCACCTAAGCCGATACCCACATTTGCAGTCTTGTCACCTTTCGGGAATATCCAAACATAGCCACCTGGTGAGACGGTATTGCCCACATAGAATTCAGTTGCATGAGCATCAATGTCAATACCAGTCATCAGATACTGGGCACAGGTCTCCATCTCACGAAGCGGGACGGTTGTATCAACTCCGCACCATCGTGCAAACTTTGACTCAACACCGTCTGCTGCAATGGTAAGTCCGGCCCTGACTTCATGAGCTACTCCTCCCTGGTTGAGAATGGCACCCTTCACCGCTCCATCCTCCATGATTGGGGTAACTGCACGGGTCTTTACCTGGATGTCTGCTCCTGCTCCGGCTGCCATCCAGATAAGGTCCCGATCAAATACCTTGCGGTGTAGAACATAACCGACCTCTGCTCCTGCCTTTTCCGGTTCAAGTTCCATCTTAAACCCGTCAGGTGCAATGATATTGGCCTTTTCAATCTCCGCTGCAACCCACCGGTCTTCAGGCTTGAAGAACTCATGCATCAGTGCTTTTCCAACTCCTTCAGCACATCTGACCGGAGCACCAATAGCAGGACGTTTCTCCGTAAGCAGGACAGAATATCCCTTCTCGGCAAAGGTCTTCGCAGCAAATGCTCCGCCCGGACCCCCTCCCACTACGAGGACATCATACTCGCGCTTCATTTCTTCGCCTCCAAAGCCCCAAGCGGACAGACACGGACACAGATTCCACAATTCTTACAAGTATTCGTATCGATATCCAGATAGGCATCGACAAGTTCCAGTGCCCCTTCCGGACAAACCGAGACACAACAGCCGCAATAGGCACAGATTTCCCGATGAACCTCGATCATTCCTTACATGGTTGGCGCGAAATCCTTTAATGATTCGGGTATGGATCTCAAAGATCAGGGATCTCAAATGATCCATACTTCCCGCCACCACCGGGATGAAGAATGATATTACCCTCACGAAATGACCGGATTGCAGTAGAAAGACGGAGATCTATTGCCGCAATCTCTTCATGAGGGGTCGTCATAAGAATAGTGATTTCGTCGCCTAACCGGTCAATGCACTGACAGTATAGATCCCTGCAGCGCCGGGTTGTCGGACTTTTCGTGTCAAGGACACGCTGAATAATTTCAGAAAGGGGGATGACATGAAGATAGGGTGGCCGCTCTGATACCGGACCGGATGAGAGCGTTTGTGCTCGCTCCTGAACTCCTTTTTTTATCCTCCCGCCATCATCGGGACATTTCCAGGAGTGAGCCGCTGCCTCTTCAAAAGAAAACTGACGAAAACACCGACTGCATGCGGTCCGGTTATACTTTCCTTCCTCCGGGAAAAACCCGACATTCATCACGATCTTTCCCTGATGAACGGCATCCAGAACTCCCCTGGCATCTGACCGGTTCAGTTCAAGGACGGTGAACTCTCTTCCCAGCTTTGATGGTTCAGGACTATGAGCATCTGAATTGGTCAGGAAAGGCACCGATGCAAGCTCAGCAATACCAGCCCCATACCTGCTGTCAGCCGACAGACCTAGCTCCAGGAGATCTACCGGTTCAGCCCCATAGCAGGATGAAAGTGACGGGTGTACGGCATACACTGATGTGTAGGGAGTAAAAGCGTGGGCGGGACCCCCGATACCACCGACAGCATGAACATGAGAGAGGATCTCTTCTCCGGACAAGGGCACACGGGGGCGACCATTTTTATCCATGTCCTTACTGTCTGGTCCAAGTCTTTTTGCAAGGTCAGCTGCTGCATCAAAATCAGGGAGCAGGATCACATGATGGACTCTGCCTGCTCCTTCTACCTCAGTAGTGGGCACGACAATAATGTCGTCATCTACCGGAGTATCCTGCCACATCCGTCTCCATTCCGGATGGAGAATATCACCGGTACCGATAACAGAGATACCTTTGACCCTGCAGCCTTTGATAATCTCTTCGGGCACCATCCGGGGTGATGATGCCATGGAAAAACAGGAATGAATATGAAGATCTGCTGCTGCCTGCATATTCAGCCGATGTATGAAAGTTCTTCCTCAGACTTTCTCTCCTGCTCAAGAAGTCGTTGGAGGGCTACTTCCATCTCACCTGCCCGTTCGGTCAGCTTTGCATCATCTATCTCAATGCCCAGAAGTTTAGTCAGAACAGACAGAACGGTTGTGGCACTCCGGGGGTCTACAAGGTATCCGGACGTCTCACCCATCAGACAGATACCTTCCATACCAAGGTTGATGGAAAGGCCGAGCATGAGTCCTGCTGCACCGATGATGCCGCCACCCGGTTCACCCTCGCTGAAAATTCCACCTGCATCCTCTACCTGCTGACGAAGATCTTCCCGGTTGACAGCCGCGATAACCCGGGTGACATCATTGAAGTGACCGATTCCATACCCGCCGATGGTGTAAATCCGCTTGACTCCAAGCTGATGGCAGATATCAACATAGACCTGAGATAACAGATAATGTCCTTCCCCTGAAGTGCTCTGGAAATCACCGACCAGGAAGAGAAAAGAACCCTTCTCGCCAGAGTACCGGAATATTTCGTTATTACAGAGCCGGACAGTTCCTCCTTCCTGGATGATGACCTGGGGAGGAAAATAAATGGAGGTGATTTCTGCAATCCGGACAGCCCCAAGTTCATGGATCATGTGCTCAGCGACGAGTTTTCCCACATGCCCGATGCCAGGGAGACCTTCAATCATAATCGGAGCAGTCCTGTCTTCAGGAGCTATTGACTCCTCATATCGTATGGTAATATCTTCCATCATTGCAGTAATCCTTGATTATTCGATACATATCAGGTATAAGATAAGGTACTGATTCTTCTGTCTGTCAAAAAAATCAGCGGATCATCCTCCGGTATTTTCCATAGCGATCTTCTGGAGAATACCTGGCAGGATGGGGAGTTATTGTGGGTTTCCCACAACAGGAACAAGTTTCAGAAAGAGTGTAAAGATTATCCGAGGGGCAGTATCTGATACGCCCTTTCATACATGCTTCCCGGATTTTGCTTTCCGGCTGAATTTTCCTTCTCCACCGGCTCGTTTTAAGACACCGATGGCTGCACTTGAGGCTTTCTCAAGAGCCTTCTCAGCATCTTTGTAATTCGTTGCAAGAACCTTGATGCGGTAATTGGGAGCTCCAAGATAGGTGATCTCTATCTCTGCTCCGTCAACCTTCGGTTCTGCACTTCGAAGGGCACGTCTGATGATATTTACCCCATCTGATTTGGTAGACCGCAGGAACAGGTCTCCTGAGATGGTAACCGATGGAAGTTTGACATTTTCGGTTGCGATGGTATACAGGGCATCAGCAAGACCGGAGTCTATTTTTAGTTTTTTCAGGGCAACAGGGCCTTCTGTGACAAAGTCTTCAAAGGCTGCGTACAGCTCACCATATTCACGATAGAGTGCACTTGCAATATCCTGGGCACTTTCGGCCCGGCCAGCCGCTTCAGCCGCAAATCCGATCCACTTCTTTGCCTTGGATTCGTTCTTCCAGACACGGATCTTCTCACGGCGCTGGTGCTCATTGACGTCCTTTAAAGAGAGATCGATGTGACCTTTCTGGGGGTCGACATTCAGTACCTTGCATACAACCTTCTGTCCCTCCCTGATGTGGTCACGGATGTACTTAATCCATCCACGGGCCACCTCGGCAATAGGGATCAGTCCCTCGCGGTTGTTATACTCGTCAAGCGTGACAAACGCCACGAAATCTTTTACATTCTGAACTGAACAGACGACAAGTTCCCCCTGCTCAGGCCACTCTCTCTCCTGCATCAGGCACTCACTCAAATGCAGTTATAATCTCTGCTTTGATTTGTGCTTTTCCACCGGTCGGGGTGGCAAGGTTTGAGCCACAGACAATGCAGTCAACCTGAGTGCATGCCCGATCAAAGATGATCTGCTCATTTTCACAGTCCGGGCATTTAACCTTGACAAACTTGCTCCGGTTTTCGCGTGTTAATTGTACCATAGTAATTACTCCGTAAGTTCGAACTTTCCGACCCTGAATCCTGCTCTCAGGTGTGCTTTTTTGCATGTAGTGCAGCGGTACCGGATGTTAACCTTCTTGGTCGGCTTGTCGCCTCCGGGGACTTTGGAGAACTTACCCATGTTCCCAACCTGTCCTCTCCGTGCTTTCTGGCGATCAATCCAGTGAAGTCCGGTGGTTTTACCTTTTTTTACCTTCTCTACTTCATGCTCTTCGTGTTTGTGACAGAAGGGACAATATGTGCGGAATTTTGCTGGCATCTTCATGATTTTGGCCACTCCTCGTTTATAGAATACCTACATCATTAGCCCGGATGGATATTTAAGACTATGTCGCGTTCAACCAGGACTTGTGCATTTCTCGAGGGGAGCGTGAGAATATCTCCTGCTTCCATCTCATATGTCCGTCCGTCAATACCCATAAAAGGTTCCATGCTGGAAAGCGCTAACACGATATCATTTGCAAAAGGAGCGTCAGAAGGGGTTTTTATCGCAGGTTCATGATAATCGGACTCCTCTGCGCGGTCAATATCCTCCGGGGGGGCCGGTTCAGAGACCGGAACGCACTGACTCTCCTCGGCATGGAGCACGCGGACCTGCTGGGCCGGAGTTGTCTTCCATTCAATCAGCTGGGTTTTGCTCTGCCTGATTGCGTCGACAACCCGGTTAAACATCTCAAGTTCAGCCGGAATGAGGGAACGGAGTTCTTCACGTTCAATATACGATCCCTCAGCCTGGCTGAGGGCAAGCCCTACGATCTTGTCGGTTCGTAATTTATACAGTTCCTCAACCGTTGCCCTGACACTGGATACTTTCTCGATAAGCAGACGTGCCTCATCCGAAAACGGATCCTCATGACTGTAGACTTCCTGCTGAAGAGACCTGATGTGTTCAGATGTTTTCGCAAACAGATCCGGTGATATTGTCGTCAGTTCACCGGTATCACGCTCTTCAAGAAGAATGGTCCGAAGTTCATCAAGATGCATGATCTGATAACCCCCCCATCTCTGCCATCCCCCTGCAACAGAGAAATACCCCGACGGCTTCGGGCACTTTTAACCGGCCTTTTGGGATATCATAGGATGATCCCAGAAGCGTTAAGGAATATTCCCGCTCTGATTCAATGATGACTTCACGCTCACCAAAGGCAACCGCATCGATGAGCGGATCAAAATCATGGAGTTCTTTGACCTCCATCGGCACCACCTTAAATCCGGACTTTGCATGAAGAGAACCAGGAAGCCTGATAAGTCGCCTGGTATCGGTCGTGACCGGTTCATCAGCCTGTACGGCAGCCTCTTTGATATAGGGCAGAAGATTACTCTCCCGCTCAGATGCGAGAGCACTTAAAACGGTCTTTACGGTCTGGTCACGAAGAAGAATTGACGAAGGATCAGAATTGAGCAGGGAGATGAGTTCTGGAATCATCCCGGCAAACCGCTCTGCCATGACCTGTCCGACACCACGGAGGGAGGATAATTCTGCTTTCACCTCCTTCTCAGGTTTTGTGCTGAGTTCCTGAAGATATCCGGTCAGAAGAACCCTGAATCGATCATGCCACCCATTCCTGCCAGGGGCCCAGTCATTGAGGAGGAGAGACGGGTTGATACCGGTGCCGCAGATATAGTCTACCAACTCCCGCCGTTCAGCCGGTTCAAAGTCGCGAAATGCCAGTTCCTGGACATGGACATGATACCCCCGTCCTCCTGAAAAGACCAGTTTAATCGTCCGCATGTCAACCCCCAGCTCGGTGTCAAGAACATCAAGTAACTTTTCGGCTTCTCCCTTGATCCGCTCAAGCATCGCTTCATAGGATCCCCGCATGATGTGGTCCGCATCTAGATCGAAGATGAGATCAGCCCCCAGCCATTCCTTGTCACCCATGGTCGGAGCCTGCGGGGTCCGGTAATATGCAGTTGAGTAGTATGCATGGGCCGGGACCAAACTTTTTACATACTCCTGCATCTCTTCCCCGGATGAAAACCCGATATGACGCCTCATCCTGATATCATCAGGGTACCGGTCATCAAAGAAGATGAACCCGAACTCACGCTCCTTAACCGAAGAAGGAGGAGATATTCTGGCTTTGTCATAGTAATCGGTAAACCGCTGTTTTATAAATATCCGGGTAGCAGGTCTCATGCCTTACAGGTCCTTAATCATATAGGGGCCTTTCCTGAAATACCCAAGTTTCTGATAGTAGGGTCTGACCCCAATCCCTGCCATGATCGCAACATGGGTGTACCCGGCATCTGCAGCCAGTATCTCTGCTTCTGAGAGAAGTCGGGCCCCATACCGCCGGTGTTGCTGATCCTCGCCAGAACCTTCCTGTCCGATGGGAACCACCATCCCATACACATGAAGTTCACGGACAAACGCAGCATTCTCTGTTTCAGGCCGCCAGGGATCTTTCGGAAACCGAAGACGTGCAAATCCGACCAGCGAGTCATCGGATTCAAATGAGATGAACCGCTCCATGCCCCCACAACACTCATAGGGCAGAATATTCAGGACCGGCTCAGCCCGTGATCGTCTCCTGCCAATCTCCCTGCACCTGATACACGAGCACCTGCCCCCTCTCTTGTGCAGACGGTCTTTGGCCAGTTCCCGAAAGTTAGAATGGGGAGAGCCTGCCACGATTTTATCTGCAGGAATATCCCGCTGGATACGCTGAAGCCTGCAGTACGGGGCGATCTCCTCCTTTGCATCGGCTACAAGATCGATGAGGGCTTCTTCTTCATACGGTGCATATGCTCCCGCCTCATAGAGTTCTTCTATCTTTGATCCCGGTGTAACAAGGCATGGATATATTTTCAGAAAGTCTGGCCTGAATCGAGGATCCGCAAAAAGATCATGAAACATCTGCCGGTCAGATGCAAAGGTGCTGCCTGGCAGATTGGGCATCATGTGAAACCCGACTTTTAGGCCTGCATCACGAAGAAGGGTATTTGCTTCCACGGTATCTGCTACGGTGCATCCCCGCAGGTTCACGGTCAGTATCTCATCATCAAGATGCTGGACTCCGAGCTCAACCTTTGTAACGCCCAGGTCAAGCATCCGGTCAATATGCTCCTTCCGGCACCAGTCAGGCCGGGTTTCAAAGGTTATCGCCACACACCGGACTTTGGCTGCTTCATTTCTGGCAAAAATCTCTTCCCGGGTCGTGTCGGGTAAAGGGTTTGCAGGATATTCATTCATCGCCCTGATGCATTCGGTCACAAACCATTCCTGGTAGGATGGTTCGCGGGCGGTCATGGTCCCTCCCATGACGATGAGTTCGGCCTTGTCCACGTGGTGCCCGAGCTCCTCAAACTGGGATAACCGTGCACTCACCTGGTCATAGGGTATGAAATTGTGGGCAAAAGCTCGTTTTGCTGCAGGTTCACCACCAGTATAACTCTGGGGAGACTGAAAGAGCGAATCCGGACCTCCGGGACAGGGAAGACAGATACCATGAGGACAGGGTGCCGGAGAAGTCATGACCGCAACCGGGGCCACGCCAGACAATGTTCGTGAGGGTTTTACCAGAAGAATCGGGCGAAGCAGTGGAAACTCCTCAGGAGTTGCACAGGAAAGAATGTCTGAATTCCGGGGAACAACAGGAAGGCTATACTTTTTACAGACAGCCTTGACTATCTTTCGAAGTTCTCGCTCACCGGAAGAAGTGGAGAGAATGAGAGAGATTATCTCCCGGCAGGCGGGGGTGATGTCCATGAAATTAGTTCTCAACAGCTATCTCAGTAGGTGTGGACATTTCATGGGAAAAACTTAGCATCGCCGGCTTACGCCCGATGTGATCGACAATCTCCTGACCAAGAACAAGAATCGCCTCTTTATGAGACTTTTTGTTTTTATGTATGTGCACCGGTGAAATATGCAACGTGTTATACCGCTCTGTTGGGATTTCCTCGTTGGTGATGGTTTCGTAGTACTTCCTGACATGAATAAATAGCATATGTAAATGTAGCAGCTCCTCTTTCTGCACTCTATCACCTAGAACAGTCACTTGCTATCTTCACCGGGAATAACATATAGGTTATGGGAATATTTTATTAAAGGGAAGATGCAGAGGGGCGCATAAACCTCTAGCTCCATGAACTGAACCTTTTTTTCTGCGCACCATGCGTGGGACATGCACCACATTTTTTATCAGGGCGTATATCGAGGCAAACCTTCCGGAAGGGGAACAATCCGCACCAAAACCGGAGAAGGGCCAGTTCTGCAGGGAACGGTTTCACCTTCAAGAACCTCAGTAATGATGTATTTTTGTCCCTCCACAACCCCAGGCGGATGACATGCCGCAAAAGACTCACAGGCTTCATCGCATTCCAAAAATTTCACCACAATAGTGGTATTTTTTTTTGCTAAATCAGGAGATACACGCATTTCCACAGGGGCCTCTGCAACATCAACGGTTACGGCCCCCCCATGATGAACCGGACACCGGTGGGAGGCTGCACGGATTGCCACCACCTCATACCGACGACCTGATTCCAGGTTATGACAGACTCGTGCAATGCTACATGACTCACACTGGTCTGCCCGGCCCATGTAGACAAACTGGGTCCCTGGCTGTGCATATACTGACCCGACAATAGTCACCCGCGTTTTTTTCTGCTCCATACCCTACTCCTCGTATAACATATGCACAAGATGTTCTGCTGATTCCCGTGTCAGTCCCATATCAAGGATAGTGAACCGCTCAGGTCTTATATCCCGTGCTTTCATGAGTGCCTCTACTATCACTTCATCAGGGATATGCAGTTCCCGGGGAGTGGTGGGAGCACCTATCCTGGCAAGTGAGGATCTGATCTCCCGCCAGTCCCCGCCATGCAGATACATAGTCATTATCGAACCGATTCCACATGCCTCGCCATGCAATGCCGCTCCTGGCATCAATCGCTCGAGTGCATGACCAAATTTGTGTTCTCCACCTGATGCCGGACGGGATGAACCAGCAATCGCCATCGAAACCCCCGATGAGACCAGGGCCTTGACAACAATCCAGGCAGCCTCCTCCTGACCCGGCTTTATGAGATTCGCATCCTTGACCAGGATCTCGGCAGTCATTTTTGACAGGGCAATGGCATACTCGCTGATCTGATCTCCTCTCAGCCGGTGAGCAAGCTCCCAGTCAAGAATGGCAGTATAATTGGAGATGACATCTGCACATCCGGATGCCATGAGCCGGTGGGGCGCCTGTGATATGATCCCCGTATCAGCAACTACTGCAATCGGGGGATGGGCACCGACTGAAACACTGCCGGTCTCAGTGGGAAGCGTTGCCCGCCCGGAGATAATGCCATCATGCGATGCTGCGGTTGGGACGCTGATGAACGGCTTGCCCTGCTTGTACGAGACAATCTTGGCACAATCAATAACTCTCCCCCCACCAACACCAATAAGGAAATCCGCTGAAGATGAGGCCTGACTACATGCCTCCAGAGTTTCGGCATCCAGTTTTCCAGCGACAAACCGTCTGACATCATACTGATCTTTCAGAATATCCGCGACTGTATCTCCCGCAACTTCACGGGTGGTACCACCGGATATGAGGAGGACTGATCGGCCGGGTTTTATATCCGCGATGATGTCAGGAAGTTGCAATATCGCCTGATGACCAATCAGAACGTCCCGTGGAAGCTGGGTCCATCTCGATTTATTGAAGCCATCCGGCTGCAATACCTGTACCGGGTCTGTGCTCATGGAGTTCTCAACACATGATTAGGGAATTCATCTACAAATATTACATAGATCCCATCCGTTATGGTCAGCCATATACCCTGGTTGATACTCTTACCTACGCACTCATCCTGCTGGTATGTATCTGGCTGATTTACCGATGGCTTGAATCAAACCATATCTCTATTGATCGGGAGTTTGTATATTCCCTGATTCCGTGGGTTGTGTTTGGCGGATGTCTGCGGGTTGTCGAGGATACCGGGTTTATCACATCTGACCTGCATGTGGTTTTTACTACACCGCTGATCTTCTTCCTGATATTTGTACTGGCCATGCCGGTTCTCTTAATTGCAAATATCTGTGAGAAGAGAGGGATGATTCAGTCCTGGAAAAGGCTGTTTCTGTGGACCGGGATCGCACTTACTCTGGTAGTACTTGTCTTTCTTACCTGGTTTGGTCTGACAAGCGCCCACATTGATCTGCTGGTCGCTGTAACAATCCTCACCATGGCAACCGGTACAACCGTTCTTTTATATGCCATCATCCGGTATGGATTCGGCTGGCAGTATATACAGGACCGGCTCTACCAGATGTTGATTTTCGGGCATATGCTGGATGCCAGCGCAACCTCGTTTGGTATTGACCTGCATTCAGTTCCCTACAGTGAACAGCATGTGGTCGGATCTGCTTTAATTGACCTGACCGGTACCGCATTTGTCATGTTCCCGCTCAAACTGCTTGTGCTTATTCCCGGAATTTACATACTCGAACTCTACCGTCGTGAAGGCGCCTCAGGAATCTGGTATCTGATACTGCTTGCGATGATCATGGTCGGTCTTGCCCCTGGCATCAGGGATATGATGCGAATGGTGCTTTATGTCTGAAACGTTAAAAATTTCTCATTACCTGGCTATTTCAGGAATAATTCTTATTGCCGGATTCGTAGCAGGATTTGCATTATCCGCTGCTGAACCGGCATTTGGCGAGTCACTGGTTACCCTGTTTCAGGAGATGGTTGCAGGTCAGATAATGGGTGATGATCCCCCCATGCTGGCCCTGCAGTTATTTCTGAATAACCTGGAGGCATGTGTTGTCATTTTTATTGGCGGCGCATTCTTCGGGTTCGTATCCGTTGCAATCCTCATGCTGAACGGTGTGATAATCGGTGCAGTTCTGGAAGTAGTCAGAAAAGAGGCAGGATATATTGCAGTTATTGCAGCAATTGTTCCCCATGGGATCTTTGAACTGCCAGCCGTTATTGCATCAGGGGCCCTTGGACTGATGATGGGACGGGCTGTGAAGAATGAGCTCTCCGGAGTTTCTGATGCATCATTTGAGGCATGGAATCTTGGAAGATATTTCGTGAAATATATCATCCCGTTCGTTGCCATCGCAGCCATAATCGAGGCATTTATCACACCAGCCGTCTTACAGCTGGTGACATAGGAGCTCATGAATGGAGGAACAGGAAGGAACGCTCCCTCAAAAGGCGGATTTCTCAGGCTGGTACAATGATATCCTCTGGCGTGCGGAGATTATGGATGTCCGCTACCCGGTAAAAGGACTGTATGTATGGTTCCCGTTCGGATTTGGTATCCGGAAACGGGTATATGGTATTCTTCGTGAATTACTAGACCGGGACCATGAGGAGACATTGTTTCCGCTTCTGATACCTGAACCGGAATTCATGAAAGAGGCTGAACATATCAAGGGTTTCGAGAACGAAGTCTACTGGGTCACCCATGGAGGAGTCACTCCGCTTGATATCAAACTCGCCCTTCGCCCGACCAGTGAGACGGCGATTTACCCGATGTATGCCCTCTGGGTCAGATCCCATGCGGATCTTCCGATAAAAGTATACCAGATAGTCAACACATTCCGGTACGAGACCAAGCATACACGCCCGCTCATCAGGCTCCGTGAGATCACCTCATTTAAGGAAGCTCATACCGTCCATGCAACCTGGGATGATGCTGAACGTCAGGTTGAAGATGCCATTGCACGGTACCAGGAATTCTACGACCGGCTGAATATTCCGGTCCTGATATCAAAACGCCCAGACTGGGATAAGTTTCCTGGTGCAGACTATACCATCGCTGTTGACACCATCATGCCGGATGGAAGAACCCTGCAGATCGGAACGGTTCATCACCTTGGTGATCACTTCTCAAAAACATTCAGTATCCAGTACGAGGATACGAATGGTCAGCAGCAGTACTGTCACCAGACCTGTTATGGAATTTCAGAGCGGTCAATTGCTGCCCTCATCAGTATGCATGGTGATGATGGTGGCCTTATGCTTCCACCTGAAGTTGCCCCGGTGCAGATAGTCATCGTCCCGATTATCATGAAAAAGCGGGAAGAAGAGGTAATGCAGGCTGCAGAACTGCTTGAGAAGGAGTTGCAGAGTGCAGGATACCGGATAAAAATTGATACCCGTGACCTCAGACCTGGTGCAAAATATTACTACTGGGAGATGAGAGGAGTCCCCCTCCGGCTTGAGGTCGGTCCACGTGACCTTGATAATGGTGTAGTTATGGGAGTGCTCCGGTCAGGTGGAAAAGAGTCACTTCCACGAGCAGATATCATCGCTGAAGTTGGCAGGAAGATGGCTGAGTTCACCACTGCCCTGCAAAATCGGGCAGAAAACCATATCAAAGACCACCTGTTTATGGTGAATGAAGAATCTCTTGTAAATGAGATGGTTGCAAAGGGTGTTGTCGCCGTTCACTGGTGTGGGAACCGCGAATGTGCCGACCGGCTTGAAGAGATCGCTGATGCAAGTGTTCTGGGAACAGAAGTCAGGACCGATCTTATCGATCAGTCTCCTGGGAATTGTATCATCTGCGGGAAACCGGGATCTGTGGTCACCCTCATCGGCAGATCCTATTAATCTTTTTTCGATACCCGTATAGACTTGTGATACTAAAATTCCTGTACTATGACATCCTACGTCCCTATTGCACTCTCAATTGCCGGCTCAGACCCTTCAGGTGGTGCAGGCATCCAGATGGATCTGAAAACCTTTGCAAAGACGGGAGTATGGGGAATGGCAGTCATTACCGCACTCACCGCCCAGAACGCAGCACGGGTGACAGGCTCATGGCCAATGGATCCGGAAACCGTCAGGGAACAGATAATAACCGTTCTTGAGGATATAACTCCGGGGGCAATAAAAACCGGGATGCTAGCGAATACAGAAATTATCGAGGCGGTTGCAGACACAGTACCCAAAGATATTCCCCTGGTCATTGATCCGGTGATGATTTCCACGTCAGGATACCGCCTCATTGATGAGGATGCAACCAGGTCACTTGTAAAGCAGCTCATCCCCAAGGCGTATCTGATAACACCGAATATTCCTGAAGCTGAAATTCTTTCAGGGATGGATTCCATTTCATCAGATGAGAATATGATAGAGGCAGGCGAACGAATCCTCAATCTTGGTGCAGAGTATGTCATGGTGAAAGGAGGGCATAGACACGGGCAAGATGCAAAAGACATCCTAATTTCACAAAAGGAACCGCAATTTTTTTCTTCACCAAGACTGCCCTACTCTGTCCATGGTTCAGGGTGTGCCTTTTCTGCCGCAATTACCGGGTATCTGGCATGTGGGAATGATATCGAAACATCCTGTAAAAAAGCAAAAACCCTTATAAGTCAGGGAATAGAAAATGCGTTCTCCGGAAAAGCGAATGTGAAAGTAATAAATCCATAAATAATCGCAGATATTACGCAGGTTTTTCGGCTATTTCACGAGCTCACACCAGATCTTTATCTCAATCTATTTACCGTAACATTCATAATGATCAGGTATGGACCTGGCGTTCTTAACGGCTTTTATCATGCTTTTTGAGATGGTATGTGTCATCATGGTAATTGCCTATCTCTTCAGCAGAAGCCCTTTTTTTCAGGAAATTCTTGATCATAAACCTTCCCTGAAGACATACATATTTTTAATAATCCTTTTTGGAGCTGTATCGATTTATGGGATGACGAGTGGAGTTAATTACTTTGGGGCCGTGGTTAATATCCGGGATCTGGGGCCGATAATTGGGGGATTGTCCTGTGGTCCGGTGGTCGGTATTGGTGCGGGGATTATCGGGGCACTCTACAGACTCTCTGTCGGTGGTGCAAATGTATATGCTGCAGCCTTAGGTCCCCTGATCGCAGGAATATGCAGCGGTGCAATATACTATTTTAATAAAAAAACCCTTGTTTCTACAAAAAGTGCAATTCTCATTACAATACTTATAGAATCTGGTGTGTCTGCATTAGCGATAGCAGTGCGGATGTTTGAAGGGCAGACAACCCAGGTCGTGACCATCCTCATGAATGTTGCATTTCCCATGATTGCCATGACCGCCGTTGCTGCAGGTATTTTCTCATTTGTTATTTACAACCTGATACGGGAGCGAGCAGTTCAGTATGAAAAAGAGCGACTTGAACAGGAGATGGCGAAAAAGGAGACTGAACTCAACATTGCCGCAGAAATTCAGAAAAGTTTCCTGCCAGATATCCTCCCTCATTTTGATAAGTTTGAACTTGCCGGAAAAAGTCTTCCCGCAAAAGAAGTCGGAGGAGATTTTTTCGATGTCATGCCTCTCGAACTGATTCCATTTTCCAAGAATCAATTGGGGATTATGATTGCAGACGTAGCAGGAAAGGGAGTCCCTGCTGCAATTTTCATGGCCCTGTCCCGTATAGTAATCCGAATGAGTGCATTCTGGTTTAAAAATTGTCAGGACGCAATCTCTTTTGCAAATCCGGTTATTACCCGTGACTCAAAAACCGGTATGTTTGTAACCCTTTTTCTTGCCATCCTTGATAATGAGGCAATGACGGTTACGTATGTCAATGCAGGACATAATCCTCCGCTAGTGTTCCGTGCTAATCCCCAAAAAGTGGAGGATCTAAAATCTACCGGCATGGCAATTGGAATACTTGAGGACGTAGAATATACCCAGGAAACAATTCAGGTGTATCCGGGCGATTTGATTATTCTTTACACCGACGGAGTTACAGAAGCAATTAATCCGGAAATGGAAGAGTACGGGATTTCCAGGTTGATCAACACCATACAGGAGAACATAGATTCTTCAGTTCAGGATATTGCAGAGAAGATTCTTACCAGCGTTGCGAAATTCAGTGGATCACAACCCCAGTTTGATGACATAACACTCCTGCTCATCAAAGTCACGAATACACCGGATATGGAGAAACAATGAATACTCTCATGAAGGACAGGATTGAAACACTTCTTGATTGTCATTCATTTCAGTTATTAACCAGTTCAGATGATGGGGAGCTTATCGGGGGAACCGGGCTGATTCATGGTAAAAAGGTAACCGTCATCGCCATTAATCCTTTAAGCACATTACAGGAAAACCCGTTTGAAATTCTCCAGGATGAATTGCGGCTTCTTGATTATGCAGAGCACAATCATCTTCCCCTGGTTTATCTTGCTGACCGGCCAGGACGAGTTGCCATGGACAGAACAGCAATTCCTCTTTCCATTCTGAAAACCTATGGAGATCCGAACGGGGTCGGATCGATCTTTTATCGATTTGCAACTCTTTCAGGAGTAATTCCCAGAGTTGCAGTCGTCTTTAGTCCAATTGCGACAACTCTTACCTATCCGGTGGCTGAATGTGATTGTGTCATTATGACAAAAGAGGCAGGGATGTCTCTTGCACGGCCTGACCTTGAAAAAGCCATGTCAGGTGAAAAATCTCCATATACTGAGTATGGAGGGGCCGAGATGCATGCAGAAATATCAGGGACCTGCGATATTCTTGCACAGACCAGTCATCAGGCACTGGAATATGCAAGAACTTTTTGTAGTCTGATGCCTTCCTGGTATGGAGAGAGACCTGAAAATTACCCGGCAAAAAAACCTGACCCTGATGCATCCTTTCCACCGGATACAATCCTCAATGACCCCTATACTGCATTTGATATGCATCAGATTATTTCTTCAATCACCGATCAGGACTCATTTCTGGAGCACCGGGAACGATATTCCCAGGAACTGATTACTGGTCTTGCCAGGATTGGAGGATATAGTGTCGGCATCATCGCGAATAATTCAGTACAAAGAGGTGGGATTATTTTTCCTGAAACCTGCAGGAAAATGTCTGCGTTCATCACATTCTGTGATGCATTTAATATCCCGCTGATATTTTTATGCGATCTCCCTGGATTTATGATTGGAAGCCAGGCTGAACAGAGAGGTATTATCCACCACGGTGCATTTCTTTTTTCAATACTTGCTCAGACATCTGTCCCCCGGTTCTGTGTTATCGTCAGGAAAGCATATACCGCCGGGCTTTATGCAATGGGCGGAACCGGATTTAAACCCACCCGGCTTGTTGCATTTCCGAATGCTGAATTAACCATCTATGGCTCAAAAGTGATATCAATTCTTGCAAAAGAGAGCGGACTTGGAGAAGAGGAGACACAGAATATTCTTGAGATGGTTCGGGAGACGGCAAGTCCTCAGTATTATTATCAGTCAGGTTATATTGATGCGATAATCAAACCCGGTGATTTACGAAACGAAGCAGAGAACTTCCTTATTGATAGTTATGCAGAACCGATTACCAGATCTGAACCTCGAAGAATCATCTGTTTGTAACCAGATTTTATTCATATTAAAAAAATAAAATCCTGAACCGTCACATCTACGAGAAAGAATAATCATATATATACGTTCATGGCCAATACACGTCTATCAGATGTGGAATAACCTGCTTTTCTGCTCACTCACTCGAACAGAAATAAGGTCAAATAATTCAGATTTTTTCGACAGGGGAGAATAATGACAAAAACGTGGGTATACTCATTTACAGAAGGCGACGGAAAAAATAAACAATTACTTGGCGGAAAGGGAGCGAACTTATGCGAACTCACACAGACCGGTATCAGGGTTCCCCCTGGATTTGTTATCTCCACCGAGGCCTGTCTGTTATATCTGAATAATCCGGATCGTAATCTGCCTCAGGACCTGATGGACCAGGTAAAATCTCATCTTCGTTCAGTTGAAGAGGCAATACACCGGAACTTTGGAGATACGAAAAAACCACTTCTGGTCTCTGTCCGCTCAGGCTCAGCCATATCCATGCCCGGTATGATGGACACTATTTTAAATCTCGGGTTAAATCCGGACACACTAAAGGGTCTCATTGAAGACACCGGAAATGAGCGGTTTTGTTATGATGCATACCGCCGGTTCATCCAGTTATTTGGGAAGGTCGCCCTTGGGGTACCTGATGAATTATTTGACGAAATATTTGAACAGATGAAAAAACAGGCACGAGCAACCCAGGATATTGATCTTTCTGCTAGTGACCTGGAAGATATCTGCCAGAAATTTCTGCAGGTTGTCGAACGTTACACCGGAAAACCCTTCCCCCATGATCCCAATGACCAGCTTGAGATCGCAATAAAAGCAGTGTTTAATTCATGGATGGGGAAACGGGCGGTAGATTACCGGAGAGAATTTAAAATCACTCCGGATATGGCGAACGGTACTGCAGTAAATATTGTCGCCATGGTCTTTGGAAATATGAGTAATAACTCTGCGACCGGAGTCGGGTTTACCCGTGATCCGGGAACCGGGGAGAATGTCATCTTTGGTGAATACCTGGTAAATGCCCAGGGCGAGGATGTTGTTGCAGGAATCAGAACACCCAAACCCATGGCTGCCATGGCAGATGAGATGCCAGGAATATTCAAAGAATTAATGGAACTTCGGCATACGCTGGAATCACATTTTAAAGAAGTTCAGGATTTTGAATTTACCATTGAGGAAGGGGTGCTCTATTGTCTTCAGACAAGAAACGGGAAGATGAACGCAACCGCCATGGTCAGAACATCTGTTGAGATGACTTCTGAAGGACTTATTGATAAGAATAAGGCACTCCTTCGGATTAAACCAGAGATGCTTGAACAACTTCTCTTCCCAAGACTGGACCCCCATGCAGATGTTCATCCAATCGCGAAGGGACTTCCGGCATCCCCAGGAGGAGCATCAGGCATTGCAATTTTTGATGCCGACCGGGCAGAGAAGATGGGGAGGGATGGCTATAAAGTTATCCTGGTCAGGGAAGAGACAAAGCCAGAGGATATTCATGGATTTTTTGCTTCCCAGGGAATTCTCACGAGCCGGGGTGGGAAGACATCCCATGCCGCCGTCGTCGCACGAGGTATGGGAAAACCCTGTGTTGCAGGAGCAGAGGGAATCAGTGTTGATGTGCGGCTCAGGCAGGCAACGATTGGTGAGATCAGGATTACTGAAGGAGACATAATCACCATTGACGGGTCATCAGGAGCTGTCTATCTCGGGGAAGTGCCCCTTATTGAAGCTGAATTCTCATCTGAACTTGCAACACTCCTCTCCTGGGCAGATGAGCGTGCACAGCTTCAGGTTATGGCAAATGCTGATACGCCCACCGATGCGAAACGGGCATTAAAGTTTGGTGCAATGGGGATTGGTCTATGCAGAACCGAACGGATGTTTAATGATCCGGCACGTCTTCCCATCGTTATTGACATGATTATAGCGGATACGAAGGAAGAACGAGAAAAGGCACTTGATAAACTTCTTCCTATCCAGCGGGATGATTTCAAGAATATTTTTTCAATCATGGCCCCCCGCCCGGTTACTATCCGGCTGCTGGATCCGCCGATTCATGAATTCTTACCTCAAGAGCAGCAGCTCATCGATGAGATTGACATCCTCCGGAACCTGCGGAAAAATCTCAGGGGACTTCGTGTTCTATCAGATAATGTATCGTTCATGTACCAGAATGAAGCTGCTCCGCCAAAGGTCATGACTCCAGCAGACCCGGAACTTCTGGATGCGGTGATAATAAAGAAAGAGACGATGCTGGGTAAGGTCCGATCTCTCCATGAAGTAAACCCGATGCTTGGTCACCGGGGTGTCCGGCTTGGGCTTACCTTCCCGGAGATTTATTCCATGCAGATCCGTGCAATCCTTGAGGCTGCAGCTGAGTGCAGAAAAGAGGGAATCGATGTCCATCCGGAGATCATGATACCCCAGGTCTGTACTGCCCAGGAGTTAAACCGGGTTAAGGAATGGGTTACAGAGATTCACAAACAGGTTGAAAAGGCATGTGGTCTGACCATCACCTGTTCTTTTGGTTCGATGCTGGAGGTGGTCAGAGCCTGCATGCGGGCAGAAAATCTTGCTGAAGAGGCTGAATTCTTCTCATTCGGAACTAATGATCTCACCCAGGCAACCTTCTCTTTCTCTCGGGAGGATGCGGAGAATAAGTTCCTGCCGATGTATAATATGAATCAAATCCTTCAGGATAATCCCTTTGAGGTGCTTGATGTGAAAGGAGTTGGAAAACTGATGGAGCTGGCCGTTCAATGGGGAAGGACAACAAGGCCAGGGATGAAAGTGGGTATCTGTGGGGAACATGGCGGACACCCGTCGTCTATTGAGTTCTGTCACCAGATTGGGCTCACATATGTTTCGTGTTCAGGACCACGGGTTCCGATTGCCAGGTTGGCAGCTGCCCATGCAGCGATAAAATCGGAATAATCGGTTTTTCCTTTTTTCAAAAAAGCAAGCAGATTCTTTTTTATTATAAAATGTGAAAAGAACATTCGTCATAAATAAATCCAGGACTGAATGAAGCAATAGAAAAAATTGGGGATACTCATTCAGATCTCCTAGAGATCAATTATGAGTATATTTCACCTATATATCCATACATCAATGACGCGATATCCTCATGCCCAATCCACTATTAAACCGCCAACTTCTCCAGGGACATGTTTTATCTGTGATGAGAAATTTTCCGGTGATGTTATTGAAGAACACCTGCAATCCTGCCTACCCTCTATGCAATGGAAGAAAGGTGATGAACCCTCCCTTCTCATCAGGATTACTGATAAGTATAATAAAAAATTCTGGTTGCTCATTTTGGCTTCTCCTGATGCATCACTCAAGGATTTA
>CAZEWE010000011.1:24428-28252 GCA_964515765.1 uncultured Methanospirillum sp.
ATCTATGACACAAATTTCATTAAATAAATTATTTTTCGTGAAGATTTATCAATATGTCTTTTTCTTGGGAACCTTTATGATATCTGCCGCACTTCCAAGGTCAGACTGTACCTGAATGAAGTAATTCGTTGCCGGAGCGGTGCTTTCGACCTTCCCGGTTGCCGTATCAATATCTCCCTGCAGACTGTCAACTCCTGCTATGGTTGCATCCATTGCCCGAAGGAAAAACTCCCGTGATTTTTTATACGTATCAGAAAGGGACATCTGTTCTGCTGAACTCTTTGCCTGCTCAGCAAACGTCTTCATGGCCGAGAGATCATCGGCTGTCATGCCCTTATAGGGGTTGACTATCTTTTCATTCTGGGGATCCATCTTCTCAATGGCATCGATAACCAGGGCTTTGTAATCCTCATCATGAGCAGCACCCGTGCATCCCGCCGTATATAAAAAGCAGATGACAACAATAAGAATCGGTAATAAATTCCGGATATTATGCATGGTATGGTGTTCTGTTTTTTCCCATATAAATGCTGCTTATCTTTTCCTGTTCACCATCAAAAAATAGGAATTATCCCCGCCTATTGGTTTCATGCTGCCATATATGATGCGATATATTCACGTAAAAACTCGCCATTATTAGGGTATATCTGGATATGTTTCAGGTCGAAGGGAATGGAAAGAAATTGAAGCCGGGCATAATCCCCGTCCGGGGCCTGACAGGGCCTTATACCAGTAAAGATAAAACCCGCAGCTTCAGCAAGGTCAAAGATCAGGGCTGTTGCAGGTTGTGAAAGTGGCAGGTCAAGATCCACTACTTCAGCCCCGGCAAGGTGCACCATATCATCAGCTACCCGTTGGATCTCAGGCCATTGTCGTTCATCTGCAGTAAAAACAGTAATGACTCCTTTCTGCAGGGTTCGGTCGTAATGAATTTTATAATCACCAGGTGACTGTGCTGGAGATGGACCACCTATGCTGCATGGCTGCTGCATTTTTTCATAAATCCTACTGACAAAATGATGGTGCCTTTTGGGAACATACACGGTTCGTGGTGGTGGCGTGCTAAAATACTTAAAACCGTGAAGGTATGACTCCCGCTGGGCAGGCATATTTTCACTGACCAGGGCTTTAAACGTCCGGGGGGGACATGCAGCAAGATCAAGGCTGCAGGGAATAAATGCCTTCTTAACAGAGACTTTCTGGCTTTTAGCATGACTCGTCACGGCATTAATTGACAAGCCGAATAGATTCATCTCTTCAGCCTTCGCAATAATAGCATCCTCCATCTTTCCCATGAGTCCTCTTCCACGATGAGCAGGGGAGACGGCCAGAAGTCCAAACTCTGCCATAAGAACGGGTTCAGGTCTGATCAGGCCAACGTGTGCAACAACCTCATTATCCTCACCGACTGCAACATAACTGACTATCCTGCCGCTTTCATTCAGGTCGATAAGCCCTTCCGGCCGGTAAAAATCCTCATTTTTATAGGTATACCCATATACCAGCCAAAAAAGCCGACAGACCTGTGGAGCATCATGAGCCTGCATGGGCCTGATAGAATATTGCTGGAGGGGAGCTTGTGGAATTTCATGGATATCCTGTGACATCTCGATCTCAACAGGAGCGGGGTATCTTTTGATAAGATGAAGAACCTTCCCCATTTTTCCCAGATTTTCCATCCGTACTTCATCAACGGTATTCCGCATGATTTGAAACCCTAATCCATGAGGGGACCGGATATCACCATCTGCAGCAAGTTCCAGTGGATAATCTTTCGGAGAATCATGAAAAGGGATTCCTTCATCACGAAATGAGAGAACAAGTTCGGTTGGTTTCATCCTCGCTTCTATGTAGATATTGCCGGGTGTGCAGTCTGGATATGCATGTTCCACGATATTGATGAATGCTTCTTCTGATGCTACCTCCAGATGAAAGTGATCGGTTTCTGATAAATTGACAATACGACAGATCTCAGTGACATACCCGAGTAAGAGGTGGAGATATCTTTTATCAGCGGGAATGAAAAGACCAGTCGTTGGAGGAGATTCATGATTCTGACAGTGAGGTGCACAGGGAATGCTTAACGAGTTCCTTCCTGATTCCATACTATAATTCTCTCATTTCTTGTCTGAATGCGCAAGTAATCTCTTTCACATCTGTACCTACAAAAAGATTGTGAAATAAGAGGCGGGCTATTCGGATAGTTGACCGGCGAAAGCACAATTTATGATCCAGGATCATCCGAGGAAGAGGGGCTTTTGCCAGTCCGATCGATCTCTTTCTTGAAAATCAGGTTGAGAGTTGCAATTGACCGGGCATACACAGATTCGAGCGTATTATACCAACCCTCATAGGAGAATAGCGTTTCCCGCCGGTTAAAAGGGGCATCAGATCCGTGGTGAATCAGACCAAAATCCTGGTTGGTATCGTGCTGTAACCATACCACACCACCTTCAGGAGGAATACCAAGAACTGAAACACCTGCGATGATCTCACTGCGAAAATCTGCAGCATAATTGACGAGATCAAACATAGTTCTTAATGATAATAACGTCTTAATATCTATAAATTCCACTATTAGACCCGTGAGTTAATCCAGGGGGAAACACATATTCTATGACCAGATGGGAAGAATCAGCAGATATTATTTTTAAAAACGGGATTATTTTCAACCCATATACCTGTGAATGGTTAAATGAAGATTTTGCAGTCAGAAATGGGATAATTATAGGTACCGGACCCGGGTATACAGGAAAAGAAGAGGTTGATCTCAAATCCTCGTATGTCTGTCCAGGTTTCATCGATGCTCATGTTCATATTGAAAGTTCACTACTCACCCCGTATGAATATGCACGGCTGGTTATGCAGCACGGAACAACCACGGTTGTTGCAGATCCCCATGAAATTGCGAATGTATGTGGAATTGCAGGAATAGAATATATGCTCCAGGCACATGGAGAGCAGCCGCTGGATATCATGGTTATGCTGCCCTCCTGTGTTCCAGCAACCCCTATTGATGAATGTGCAAAGACACTTACGGCAGATCTTCTTCGGCACTTTGTGAATAGAGATGGAGTTCTGGGCCTTGGTGAAATGATGAACGTGCCCGGAGTGTTGTCAGAAGATCCCCTGGTTATGGAGAAACTTACCCTGACCTCCATTCGTGACGGACATGCTCCGTTTCTGACCGGACCAATGCTTGACCAGTACATCGCCACCGGACTTCAAAGCGACCATGAAACTACTGTAATAAACGAAGGGAAAGAAAAACTCCAGAAGGGTATGTTTCTCTTCATCAGGGAAGGCTCGACTGAACGAAACCTGCATACCCTCATACCTCTGGTTAATGCCTGTTCGTCAAACCGTTGTAGCTTCTGTACTGATGACCGGCATGCAGATATGCTGGTGACCTCAGGCCATATTGATGATTGTATCAGGAAAGCGATTGGAGAAGGATGTGAACCGGAACTTGCATACAGAATGGCAACGCTCTCACCCGCAGAACGGTTTCGGCTGTATGACAGGGGTGCCATAAGTCCTGGCCGTATTGCAGATTTCTGTGTCATTGGTGACATAAAAACATGCACCGTTCAAACCACATATAAAAACGGGAAACTGGTACTCCCTGAACAGTTCAGAACTGAAAAGACGCATACTCTAAAAAA
Organism: uncultured Methanospirillum sp.; assembly: GCA_964515765.1. Lineage (GTDB taxonomy): Archaea > Halobacteriota > Methanomicrobia > Methanomicrobiales > Methanospirillaceae > Methanospirillum. The sequence continues at coordinate 28,094 of CAZEWE010000011.1, forward strand.
CTGGCCATTCCATGCTAAAACCCCCACTCCGGATGATATCAGGATTAATGGATCAGGCACTGCACGGGTTGTCCGGATACAGGAGGGACAGATTGGAACGAAGGCAGAATATATCCAGCTATCAAGTGAGGATATTCCTGATCTAAAAAGGGACATATT
>CAZEWE010000012.1:0-28180 GCA_964515765.1 uncultured Methanospirillum sp.
AATCATTGAAAACCTGCCGATGGGTATCTTTTCCGGGATCATAGTGCTACTCATACATGTGTGCTCCGGATTGGTATAGGTGACCGCACTTTCCCATGGGGTAAGGTTTGAATGGAGCAGGTATGATTATCAGGGTATTTTTTAGGAATAGAATGAATAGTACAGTATGGATACTGAATCAGTCCCCACCGGTTTTCAGAACGTGGATAAAACAGGTGAATCAGATTATTTCATTGAATATCTGAAATTCGTGGATTCAGTTCCAGAGTTTCGAAGTATCAAAGATAGAAATTACCGTGCCCTTGGCCTCAGGCCTGGGGACAGGGTCCTTGATGCCGGATGTGGGCTTGGTTTTGACACCTACAGAATCGGTGCTTTGGTTGGAGCACAGGGAACTGTAATCGGCCTTGATTCAAGTACATCCATGCTCTCCGCAGCACAAAGTCTGATGCCCAAAAATCTGAATCATGTCACATTCATGCACGGAGATATTCGAAATCCGGATTTTGAAGAGAATTTCTTTGATGCCATCTATGTTGAACGCCTGCTCCAGATCTCACCTGATCCACGGGAAATTGTAACCCAGCTGATCAGGATATTAAAACCGGGCGGGACTCTGGTTATCACTGAACCAGACTGGGGGACCATGGCCCTTGATCCGGGAGATAGAGAGACGATCCGCTCACTCATCTCTTTTTGTGCAGATTCTTTCCCGGATGGGTGGACAGGAAGAAAGCTTCATCGATATTTCACTGAATCAGGACTTGATACAACAATAGAAGTAGAACCTGTCATAATGCAAGATTTTCCGACAATACGCCGTGCGATGAATTTTGATAATTTTATCTCCGGAGCAGTGCAGAATGGAAACATGTCACAGGTCCAGGCTGATGAACTGATGGATGGTTTTCAACGAGCTGGAGAAAAGGGGACATTTTTCTTTTCATATATGATATATCGGGCGATTGGAAGAAAGAGAACATAATCTCAAACGGTCAGATTTTTCCAAGATCTTTATAAATTTCTTTTGGACATACCTCATTCAATCACCTTGAAATACTTGCATTTCCGATGATCATATCATCAATGATGCATGGGAAAAAGTATCAATGGATAACCTGGCAGCCAACACAGGATACGGTTGTCGCACTCATTACGGCACTTATCATGATCTGCGGAGGATACTACCTGATGGTCCATCTTCCGGAAGGTATCATAAAACAGTCATATTCCATTCTCTTTACCATCTTTCTGGTTATCTTCCCGCTCTGGTGGTTATTCAAAAACCACCAGGATATCCTCCTGGAGACCGGGATAAAGAAACAGGGCCTCACACTGAGCATAATAATCAGCATCCTGCTCGCCATATTTTTCCTGTACTTTGTATTCATGCGGTATGGATCATATGGAGAAGCACTTATTCCTCATTTCCTGACAAACGGGCTCATTTTATGGGAGCCGTTCTTCCTCTTCGCCTGGCTGCAGATACGGTTTGACAAGGCATTTGGAATTCTCCCGGGTATTCTGCTCACGGGGTGTGTGCTTGGAGCATATCATATCGGAACTTACCCGATTGACATGATCCTTGTCCTTATGGGTTTTGGATGGATATTTGCCGCACTCTTACGAATCACCATGAATCTTTTCATCATGTGGCCGCTTACATGGAGTATCTCATCAGCAGAAGGGACTTTGAAAGGAGGATTTTTACTTGGATGGGATGAAGCATTCATGGCCGGGATGGTGTTATGTGTCCAGATTCTGGTTATGGTATACCTGTGGAACAGACAAAAAGCAGACGTTCGATAAATTATACGAAGACTCATAAGTGAGAGGAATATATCTATAAACAAGAACTCCCTTTTCGATCTCAAAGTCTTTTTTGCCTTCTCTTTAGGAAAATACCCCAGATGAGGATAATACAAACAGGGAATAAAATCGCCCATGATACAAAAAGCAGGATACATGATGTTAATATGAGTGAAATCCCACTCAAATAGAATCCACACCGGCTATCTTTGAGTAATACCATCCCGGCTGCACATCCACCAATATAGGTCAGGATAAACGTGGAATTCGGGAGTTGAATCAGAAATGCAAGAGAGAGCAGACCGGTGCTGTACATGATAAATACTATTGAAAAGCATCCGGCCAAAAAGATAAGCCCCCCGATGTGGGTGTAATACCGCTCTGATAACCGTGCAAGAAATGACGGTGCATAGCCGGTCACGGCAAGAGAATACGAAAGCCGGGATGCTGCTCCGATATAGGTTATGGACGGTGCCATACAGACAAATAACCCGGTCATTCCGGTCAGGATCATACCAAACTGTCCAAATGATCCCTCGATCAGATACACGAGTGAAACATCCGATATCCCGGGCCCATACATCCCGGTTCCAACGACGACATATGCGGTGAGAAGATACAGACTACCGATAATGACTGATGCGATGATAGTGCCCCTGACGACATCCCGCTTTGGGTCCTCAAACTCTTCAGCGATATGAGTCACGGCTTCCCATCCGATATAACTCCAGAAGAGTAAGGTTGCTGCATACCCGATACTCATCCATCCGTGTGGAATAAATGGAGTGAAATGTGACGGGTCCACGGTCCGGTAACTCCCGATACATGCACCAAGCAGAATGCAGATGGTCCCAATGACGACTCCTATCTGCACCTGACTGCTGACCCGCATACCGACGTAATTGAGAAAAAGGCCCACCAGAATAACCAAGATAGCAATAAGAATTCTGACGGCTTCTGAAAGCCCATATGCAGCAGTAATATATCCGGCTCCGGTTAATGCAAGGATTGGAACACCAATAATTCCTGATACCAGGAAAAACCATCCGATAAGTGCTCCGAGCTGCTCGTTGAATGCAAGGGTGACGAAATATGAAACCCCGCCGTCATTTGGAAACCGGGCGGAGAGCAGCCCCATGGTAAGTGCCATGGGAAACGCGAGAACGATGATGAAAATCCAGGAGAGGAGAGATCCAGGCCCTGCTATCTCTGCTGAAAGACCGGGAAGAATGAGGACTCCACATCCCAGGACTGAACCGACATAGAGCGCAACGATATGATGGAGGCGAAGAGAGGAACGTTCAGTCGGGTGGATCATAAATTACTGATATATTGACCCGGATACACGATAAAGAGTCTTATACCTGTCAATTGTATGTCAGATTCAGGAATCCGGAACGGTTGGGAAAAGTATTCCGCCATTCTCCTGGGTTTACAATTCTAAACAATATGGGTTATAATTGTATTATTTCTAATGTATTTCTAAGATTTTTTCATGAGAATAAAACAAATTTTCCTTCATCATTACACGAATGCTTAAATAATATAAACTGATCATCATCTTTCATCTGCCAGTAAAGTCGTATAAATACTTTATTTTCAACAGATGATGCGTTAAGCTCATAAAAGGGGTGAAACACGATGAAACATAATTTGAATAAGAATACAGCAATCCATCTGATGATCCTGATTTCTTTATTCATACTATTAAATATCGGATGGGTTGTCGGTGAACCTACAGAGATGACCGTAAAACCGGAGATCATTCTTGAGACCGGCCTTTCATTTTCCGAATGTTTCAGTACCGGGTGTGCATTATCCAACTGGTATACCTGTGAAGATACCGCAATGAAAAATCCCCTCTCCTGGAAACCAGATGTGGAGCCGCACTTTCAAAAGACCTTTGAATTTGTTACTCCCGAAGAAGGATGGATATGGTATGAACTGGAGTCTGAAGTTCCATCTGGTGCAACAAAGCCAATTGAAATTTCCTCCATTGTGTATAAGGATGATAAAGGAACCTATGTTGATGGAACATTTTCTGGCAGAGTAACAAAAAATATCATGGGAAAGACCCCTCTTTCCAGTGAAAACCCAGTAACTGAAGCAAAGGTCATGTACCAGAAGACGAGGGTATATCCCGGGACTTTAGTGGGACCGGCAGAGTGGAGAATTACGGTTCAGTCTCCATCCAACTGGGGATGCGGAATGCCCTATTCCCTCACTGCAGTCGTGCCAGGTGAAGGGAAATTGACCGTAAAATTTGTACCAAAATCATCATATCTGACAGATACCATAACCCCGACGAGTACTCCGACTCCCCCTGTTACCATTACACAGACTCCGACCACGACACCCTGTTCATGCACTGCCTGTTTTTCTGCTATTGCAACCTCAAGTCGTGGATCGATGGCATCAGGAGAAGTACCCCTGACTATCCAGTTTACCGATTGTTCCTATCCTCGCCCGGTATCATGGATGTGGGATTTTCAGGACGGGAGTTACTCTCCTGAACAGAATACCATGCATACGTACACCATTCCAGGAAGATATGAACCGACGCTCTCAGTCACCTGTGAAGGAGGATGTACAGATACAGTCAGTCAGGTGGTAGAGGGATTTCCCCTGTCAGATACCTCCTGTCCGGTATCATTTACCATCACGGTGAACCCAAATAATCCTAAAGAAGTGACTTTGAAACCGATAATTCCTTGTGAAGGAGCTCAGGGTGTGCGGTGGAAATTTGGAGACGGATTTGGAACAGAGTATCTGTCAACGGTACGTCCTGATTCACCAGATCCTTATACACGAGAATATGCTGAGTATGGCACATACACGGTCACTCTTGAAGTGATCTTTTCCACAGAGACGATGAGTGCAACGCAAAATATTCTCATATCCCCTGCACCAGTGACCGGAGCACCACCGGCCACACCACCATCCGGTCTTCCACCACTCACCTTTACGACAGTATCGACGATTGCAGACAGTATTGAAACATTTACCGTTGATCCATCGGGCAATATCATTACCATAGATCCAGCCCAGGGAACGGTGATACGGATAAAACCAGACGGGACTACAGATATACTTGCAAGCGGTATAAATAAACCGCGATTTCCGACTTTGGATCAAAGCGGGAATATCTATGTAGGAACATTTGATGGAACAATCCTGAAAATTACTCCGGATGGCAATATAATTACGGTTGCATCAAAAATCTGGAGCCCGCAGGGAATGGGATTTGATGCACAGGGTACCTTGTATGTTGCAGGTGGAAATGGTGGAAATGATGGAAATATTTACAAAATAGATCAGACGGGAATTTTAAGCACCATAAGTTCAGGGTTTTCTCATCCGCTCCATCTCGCAGTCGGCCCTGAGGGAGATCTCTATATCGGAGAGAGCGGGGGATCAGTAATTACCCGGATTACTCCTGACGGAGGATATGCAACATATGCAGACATAGGAAGACCAATAAAGGGGCTGGCGAAGGCCGGCGATCTCCTCTATGTCACCTATGAGGATACTATTGCGTCTATTGACAAATATGGCTCCATAACACCACATATGAGCGGACTCTCTGGTCCATCCTGGATATCTGTTCGTGATAATACCGTGTATGTCACATTATCTGATGGAACTGCAGTCCTCCGATAATCCTAATTTTTTTTCATGAACATGACACAAGAGATGTTTCTAGTTCTCACATCCACGCAATTCTCGAATTTTTCTCGTTTTTAAGTATTTGGAGTCCTATTATCTGAGAAACTATGAAAATTCAATATTTACTTAAATTTATAAGATGAAATTTATACATAAATCTATTATAAAATTCTCTAACCTCTCTTTTGTTTATTTTTCGAAAAAAGATTGATAGCATATAAAAAACCAATACCATTTCGGGCCATTTCGATGAAAGGAGTCATGAGATCACTATTTGGTTTGATAATTACTCTCATGATAATTGTTCCTGCTTGTTCTTGTGCAGAGAATAAGACACATATTCTGTATATTGATTCGTATGATCCTGGCATGAAGTTCAGTCAGGATGAATTGGCCGGATTTCAGGAGGTCATCTACCAGAGTTATCCGGATGCCATCATCAGAATTGAGTATATGGACACGAAGTATATTTCTGACGATGTGCATATCCGGAATTTATTTGATAAATATGAATATAAATACCGGAATACGACATTTGACATCGTTGTTGCAGCAGATGACAGTGCATTCTCTTTTGTGAAGAAATATCGCTCAATACTCTTTCCAGAAACACCGGTCATCTTTCTGGGAGTCAATTATTATACAGAAAACCTGACCGAAGGGCTTCAGGAGATTACCGGAGTAATACAGGATTATGATACTAAAAATACCATAATTTCTGCTCTTTCATTGTTTCCGGAGACCAGATCCATCTATATCATCCATGACCAGTCTGATACCGGCATAGCCACAAGGAAGCAGACTGAAGCGACCATGCCTTCCTTAGATGAATCCATATCAATTCATTACCTGACAGATCTTACCCTTGAGGAACTTATTGAGACCATAGAGACGATACCTGATGGCAGTATCATTCTTCTTCAGGTGTTTAACCGGGACAAAGACGGTGTAATGATTACCCATGAGGAATTCTCCGACATCGTTACTTCACATGCACGGGTTCCTGTATTCGGGACCAGTGAACTGATGCTGAATCACGGAATTATCGGGGGAAAGATTACCGAGGGAGTGAGTCATGGGAAAAAAGCAGGGGAACTCGCTGTCAGGGTAATACACGGTGAATCAGCAGATTCAATACCAATACTGAGGGCAAGTCCGAATCAGTATATTTTTGATAATAATCTCCTGCAAAAGTATCAGATACCAGATATAGTAATCCCGGAAGGGAGTCAGATAATCAATAAACCAACTCCCCAGGAAGTGCCGGTCTGGATATTGTACATCACGCTCACCATCATCATTTTATGCACGATTATCATCATCATCCTGCTCTATCATCTCCGGATTCGGGAACGAACAGAAAAGGACCTGAGGAAAAACATATCTGAACGATTAATCGCAGAAGAGAAACTCAAACGAGATGAATCAAGACTTGAGTCACTTCTGAATATTCACCAGTATCAGGGTCATACCATTCAGGATATCTGGAAGAATGCATTACATGAGAGTATTAAAATTACCGGAAGCAAGGCAGGATTTATTTTTGAGCATAATCCTGACGGACGTGCGGTCTGTTGTCTTGCATACGCTGATGAAACCAAGGATGGTCACTCTCCAAAATCAATAGAAATAAGTCAGGCAACCCTGGATTGGTTCACCGATCTTCAGCCATATACCCGGATTATCGTCGAGGACATCCATAATGAGATAGACAATCATCCGGAATTATCTGATATTGTCTCTACCCGTCTCTGCTCCATATCATTAACAACCGAACAATCAGGAAAAAAAGTCATCGTGGTCATCGACAAAAGTGACCCATACGACGAACAGGACACCAGACAACTGACGCTATTAATGGATTCGGTTCTTCGTATAGTTGAGAAAAAACAGGCAATGATTGCACTCAGGGAAAAGTCAGAATTCCTGTCATCACTCATCACTCATGCAAATACTCCCATTATCGTATGGAATCCTGAATTTCTCATAACCGAATTTAATTGTGCAATCGAAGCATTATCGGGTTATACCCGTGATAGCAAGATCCACACTGATATCCGGTCATTTCTTCAATTTGAGCCAGGTGATGAAAAAGAAGGGAATTTTTATTCGGTTAAGAAAAAGGTGAATATTAACTCATCAATTTCCACCGCTACGGGTGAAATAAAACATATCATATGGAATACTGCTCCGATTCAGGATATTGACGGGAAGGTACTTGTCACCATTGCTATGGGTCTTGATATCACAGAAGTCAAGAAACTTGAAAAGGAACGTTCATCTCTTATCCTCCAGATAGAGAGGAACATTGCAGAACTCTCTATTTTAAATGACGGGATAAGAAATCCACTGACTATCATCAGCACCATGGTAGAGATGTGTGATTGTGAGTATAATGAGAAGATCAATGCAGAAATTATCAGAATTGATAATATCGTTACCGAACTTGACCAACGCTGGGTTGAATCAGAGAAGATACTTGCATATCTTCAGCGACATCATGGACTTTTGTTTCCACGAACCAAAAAATAATATAAATTAATCTCTTTTTAGGCAGCCATAATCTATTTACTGTTCACAGATAGGTAGTTACTACGCATCGGCAGGGGGTACAGTATGTTTCTTGATAACATTCCAATGAAGAAGAAACTGATTGGAGGATTTCTATGTGTTATCTTTTTTGCAATCATCATTGCCCTGGTAGGGTACTTTTCAATGGGCGATATGGCAGAAAAGGCAAAAACGATGTATGACGATAATCTCGTGTCATTAGACCAGTTGTTAAATGCTGATAACAGTTTTCTCAATATCAGGATTAACATCTACAAAGTTGTTTTTGCGAAGGATGAACGGACTGATAAATTTGCAGAAATTGACGATGAGATTGTAAATATTAAAAGTAAACTTGAGGCCTATCAGAGTCAGTCACTATCACCGGAAGAATCAGCACTTGTTGATGAATTTAATAAAAACTGGCCGGTCTTTGAAAGCACTCTCAGAACTATCATTGACCATATGAAGAATGAGAGGGAAAAGGAGGCATTGGAGGGTATTTATAGTGAGGATTTCGCAATACCAAGAGATGCAGCTCAGGATGCTCTTGATAAGCTGGAGGCATATAACCAGGAACTATCAAAAAGCATGCGGGATGAGATCGTTCATAATTATGAAGTATCGACTCAGTTGTTCTTCATAATCGTTTTGCTTACTCTGATTTTTGGTATTGGTCTTGCCGTAATTCTGACTAAAAGCATCACCGGACCATTATCGCAGGCCGTCACCATGATTCAGGAGATGAATAAGGGTCATCTTGGAATGCGTCTTGATATGACCAGGAAAGATGAAATCGGTGAAATGGCAGAGACAATGGATTCGTTTGCGAATAACCTTCAAAAGGAAGTTATCGGATCCATGCAGAAGATTGCCAGAGGGGAGAAAGTATCCCATATCCCGATTATGGACGATAAGGATGAGATAGGGCCTGCTCTTCGTGATACCGCCGGGACCATCAGTAATCTGATTGATGAGACTGATAAGCTGGTTTCAGCAGCACGGGATGGCAATCTCTCGGTACGCGGTGATGAGTCTGCATTCCAGGGGGGATACAGGGATATTATCAAAGGATTTAATTCTACCCTGGAAAACCTGCTTGGTCCCATCAATGAAGCAATGGTCCTTTCCAAAGAGTATGCACACGGTAATTTTTCAGCACGGTTTTCAGATACGATACCCATAAAGGGAGATTTTGTTCCGTTTAAAAATGCACTGAACACCATCGGAATGGATACCGGTTCGTCAATTCTTCATGTCAGACAGGAAGTGGAATCTCTCCTTGGAACGATGGAGGAAACAAATGCAAGTTCTGAAGAGATTGCTGCAGGGTCCAGAACAGTTGCAGTAAATGCGAATCGGGTCAGTGATCTCTCTGAAAAATCATCCCATGGAATACAACAAATCTTAAGTGCCATGAATGATCTTGCTACCGCGGTGTCTTCGGTTGCCATGGAGACAACAGATGTCGCAGGTCTTACTCAGAAAACAAATACTCTCTCGATAGAAGGGACAAAACTGGTACAAAAAACCGGCGAGGGAATGAAGAGTATCAAGGACTCCTTTGAAGAGACAAACCAGGTGGTTCAGGAGATTGATGATCAGATGGGCGAGATAGGTTCAATCGTTGAACTTATCAGTGGTATTGCGGATCAGACAAATCTTCTCGCATTAAATGCAGCGATAGAGGCTGCACGAGCTGGTGATGCCGGTCTTGGGTTTGCTGTCGTCGCAAATGAAGTCAAGGCTCTTGCAGAAGAGTCACGGGTTTCAGCAGAACGTATTGCCGGACTCATCACCATTTTGCAGAAAAAGTCGAAGAATGTCACAACCTCCATGAACCATTCGCTGGATGATGTTATGACCGGTGATGCAGCCGTTCAGGAGATGATGACCATCTTTGAACATATCGCTGATTCAATCGAGATTGCCTCAAAACGAGTCAGTGACGTTGCTGCAAATACGCAGGAACAGGCAGCAAGTGTTGAGGAGATAACGGCCAGTGTCCATGAACTTGAAGTGCTCGCAAAAGATTCTTCTCAGGAAGCAATTGCCTCATCTGCAGCAACGGAAGAGATCAGCTCATCCATTGACCAGGTTACCCGGTCTATCAGTGATGCATCCTCCTCGTTGCAGGCAATTTCCTCTGAAATGAATAAATTTAAAATTTAATTATTTTATAAACCTTTTTTAGAGTTTTCTCAAAACCAACTCTCCAGGTCCGATATATTCTCCGGCACCGATCATCCATGTGCCATCAATATCCTGCACATAGCTGATCTTCAGGTCGGTCAGATTGGTAAATGGATTCACCGAATAGTAATCAGTAATGCCTCCTCCGGATTTGGCTTTATCGAGAAATGCCTTCACATGTGAAATTCCGACAATATCGGTGGCATTCATGCGGTTTACCCCAATCTGGTCCGGGCGATATGGCCAGGCCAGAACCGTTCCATTATAATCGTATGCAAAAATGTAGAGATCATTCTGAATGAATGAGCCATTTCCATCATTAAATTCAGCAAGAGCAGTATCCTTCCCATTCTCAATGGCAAAATCTTTCGCATCCTGAACAAACTGCACAAGCCCTGGACGAAGAATAGATTCTTCATCGGTATACATACCGGCCCCTATCCAGTATGTATCATCTACGGGCCTTACATAACTGATCTTCAGGGTGCTCTGCTTCCCTCCGGTCGGGTAGGGATAATGATACAGGATATATCCTCCACCCTGCTGTGCAAGGGCTATCTCTACTTTGGTAAAGGGTTTGCCTGAAGCATCGATAATCGGAGTGAAATTCTCTCCGACTTTTTCTGGTTGAAAGGGTAATGCAAGAGCAATCCCGGAGTAATCAAGAGCATATACATAGATGTCATCTTGAACAAAGTGACCGGTTTTATTATTAAATTCCTGTATTGCTACTGATTTATCCTGCTTTTGTGCCCATTCTGCTGCAGCATCAACATAGTCCTTTAGCTCTTGAGAGGTGGAGGGATTGGGTAACAGTGGTTTTTCGTCTATCAATTCTGTTTGATCGATACTATCACTATTCTCATGATCGGTTCCATTGGATGGTGATTGAAATGATGTAGCAGAACACACCGAAATAAGACACACAAACAGTACGAATGTACAGATAATTCCTTTCATGGGTATCATATGAGGTATGGAGGTATGGAATCTATGAAGTTGTCGATCTGAGTCATATCCAAAAAAGCCATAGACCTGGTATATGATGGTATATCGCATCTTTCCGGGTCTTACCGAAGGAAGGATAAAAAATTTGATTTAGGGCAATATCTGATCGCCACAGGACTTGAACACCTTTTTCCGTGCTTTGTTTTTCTCCTGTATGAGTCTGTCAATACTAAGGGCAAGAGTTTTTTCGTCTCCGATTCCTTCTTCGATATGATGGATAATCATATGGATCATTCCAGCTCCTGCAGTCCGTTCTGCCAGGTACCCGCTCACATATTGCATATTTTGTGATCCGACCACCTGATCTGATGTCAGATATGAGAGAGCTTTCTGCTCGAATTTAGTATAGACATCAGTGATTTCGGTTATTTCTGCAGGATCAAGACAGACCCATGTGGATAATCTTCCAAGATATTCAATGGTTGCAGATGATGCACTATAGAGAGCGACTGCAGCGAAGATCAGATGTATATCTATCCGGCTCTGATATGATGTCAGCATTTTACTACCCGGGAAAATTCGCCCGATAAACCGGTAGAGATGAATCCGATATCTTGACCCTGGTGCATAGAGACGGATTTGTGGATGATAATTCCCTGACTGGATGAGATCCTCCCTGATTGTCGTCTGATACTGGAGCTCGGCATACACCGGGGGAAGAATAAGTCCGTCATCATAGAGCTGGCGGTATTGTTTCTGCTCATAATGAAGTGCTTCAAGCCAGAATAACCGGATAACACTCATTCGGTCAGGATTCTGGTGCACCTCCTGCCAGAACTCACGGACCTTCTGTTCCATATCCTGAGAATTTTCCCGATGTTTCCGGATGTGTTCATCAAGGATGGCTGAATCTATAATCCCTGCAAGACTCGACTTTTCAAGGCTGGACTCTGCTGCCCGGCAGGTGACAAGGTCTCCATACAACTGATGAAATCTCCGAAGAAGCCGTGATTGTCCGAGCCCAAGACGTTGAATGAGAGGTCCGATGGTCATACCCTGCACAAAGATACTGAAGAGGACCGTGAGGACTGAGAAGGCTATAATCAGATCCCGGTACGGCAGAGAGAGCGGGATTGAAAGAACCAGGGCTATCGCCACCGCACCACGAAGACCTCCCCAGAAACAGACCGTCTGGTATGACAGGGGAACCGTGTGTTTTGTAAACCGGTTAAATATGGCAAAGGTCCCTATGACGGGGACTAGTCGTGCGAGCAATACTGCGCCGATGAGGAAAAGAATACCAACAATCCCTCCTTTGATGAGGAGTGAGAGATCTTCGAGTGACGCAATTGTTATCCCGACGAGGAGGAAGATCAGACTGTTTGCAAGAAACCCGATATACTCCCAGAAATGGTTCAGTTCTTCACGACGGTCAGGTCCAATCCAGTCTGATGCTGCCCGTGCGGTGATAAATCCACATGCAACGACTGCAATGACGCCGGAAAAACCCATTTCATCACCAAGCAGAAATGTCAGATATGCTGCAACAAGGGTTGCCGTCTGATGAATATGTGAATTGAGCGGCGTCTTTCTCAGAATGGTCCGGAGAACCAGACCTCCGATGACCCCGATAAGTATGCCACCGATAAATGAGGTGAGCAACTGAGAGGTAAAGAGAGCTGATGTTTCAAAAAATGACAGATCATTTTTGAGGAGCGGCCTGCTTATCAGGAGCAATACCAGCTGGAACATGATGATGGAACAGGCATCATTGAGCAGGCTTTCCCCTTCAACAAGTATCTGGAGTCGTTTCGGAACTCCGACCTCTTTAAAGATGGATATGACCGCAACCGGGTCGGTGGATGAGATCAGTGCTCCAAACAGAAGGGCAAAAAGGAGCGGGATTGCAAAATACCATGAGACCATGTATCCGATAATCCCTGCTGAGATGATGACACCAAATATTGCAAGGCATAATACGGGAAACAGGTTTCGATTAAGCAGCCTGGTATTCACAGCTATTGCAGATTCAAAGATCAATGGTGGAAGAAATATATAGAGGATGATATCCACCGCCGGGAAATATGGTCCAATCGGTTTTAATGCATCGATATGAGGGACCACATATTCTGAGAAGGCAAACCCGATAAGAACCAGTCCGATGGTATAGGGCATCTTCAGGTGCCGCAAGGTCATTGAAGCTATAATTGCGACTAAAAGAAGAGCGATGATGATAATTTCATTGGCAATGATGAGGTTATGTTCCATACATACGAACCTGTCTAATCCTATTGGCAGTCATGGGTAATGAGGAGTGATACTGATTTTTATTTCCTCATGTGCCCCCCTGATCTGACTTTGATTATCTCATCATGAATTAGACGATAGATGAAAATAATCAGATCCCACCATGGAAATTAAAATCAGTCTATATATTGACCGGATAATACAGAAAAATGATCAGACCAGAGAGCCTGTACCTGCGATGCATACCCAATATTTTTTATACAATATCCACACTTTTCATACGTATGGACTCGGAAAAGATCCTTGCAATAATCCTTAGCATCATTGTCCTTTTGTTCGGTATTGTTGCTGTCACCGCTCCGACTGCAGTCTTTGACTTCCTTGTTCTCATTGTCGGAGTAATCTTTCTGATATTTGGAATTCTGACTGCCGGCGTTGCACTCTCAGCAGAAGGTGGAACACCAAAGATGATACTTCTGGGATCAGGTCTTGTAAGTATCCTCATCGGTCTTCTGGCAATCATCTCACCCTATGTCGCAACCATTGCCATAGGATATCTGATTGCATTATGGCTTACCCTGAATGGTCTGCTGACAATTGCATATGCCATTTCAATCACCTGGGAGAAGCACCGTATCCTCACCGGTATCGCTGGAGTTATCAGCTTACTCATTGGTATTTATCTGTTTACAAACCCAGGTGCAGGAACGGCTCTGATTGTTATGATCCTCGGAGTATTCTTTGTAATTTCAGGGATACTCTCACTTATCATGGCATTATTTTACTGGAAAAAATAATCCTCTCTTTTTTTGTCAGCCCGCAAAAAGAAGGAGAATCCGAATTTTCATGGCGGGTCACATAATGTCAATGAAAAATTATGGAATTCCTTTGATGATGAGAAGGGTTATGTCATCAAATTGTGGTTCTGATTCGCTGAATTTCTGAACCTCATCGAATATTTTCTTTTGAATACCGGTTGCAGGTAAAGATCTGTTCTCCCTGATGATTGATTTCAGGCGTAATTCACCAAACATCTCTTGTGATGAACTCAAAGATTCCGTGACTCCATCGGTATACAGAACGATGATATCTCCAGGTTGAATGAGTATAGATCTCTGAGTGTATATTTCATCTTCAAGAACACCGATTGCAATCCCGGTCATGGGTAATTCTTCAAAGGTATCTATTCCTGCCCGGTATACCATAGGGGGATTATGTCCGGCATTGACGTACGTAAGGGTCCGATCACGTTCTGAGAGGATACCATAAAACAGAGTTACAAACATCCCTGACTTAGAGTCCTGGGCGATAATGGTATTTGCAGAAGCAATGGCCTTTGCCGGCTCATGGTGCCAGGTTGCATTCACTCTGACTACAATCCTTGACAATGCCATGAACAGGGCTGCCGGAATTCCTTTTCCGGATACATCGGCTATGAGAATCCCATAGGTACCCTGATGAAGTGGAACGAGTTCCATTGGTATGACATCAAAAAAATCTCCCCCGACTTCTTTTGCCATCACACTGGTCGCTGCAACATCAAAGCCCTGAATTGAAGGAATCGTGTCAGGGAGGAAACTTCGCTGAATTTCAGCGGCGATGTCAAGTTCAGCCTTCGACCTTGCAAGTCGTTCCTCCATCTTCCTCCGGTCGGTAATGTCCCTGATGGTCTCAATAGATCCCGTGATGGTGCCATTCAGATCATACAGGGGACTTGCCTTTGCCCAGACAAACCTGCCTTCCCTTCCGGATAAGGGAAGAAAGGTATCAACAATAAGGGTGTTTCCTTCACGGTCGATATGCGAATACTTCTCTTCAAGTTCCGCTATTGGCTGAAATACGAGATCTGCAAGGATAGGCCGTCTCTCTCCATAAAAGGGAAGGGCATATTCATAGTCTCCTCTCCCTACCATGTCTGCAGCCGGGACTTCAGATATGAGTTCCATTGCATGGTTCCAGGCCTGAACGACCCCGCTTGTATCGATGACCACCGTTGCATCTGGGAGGAAGTTGATAATTTCTGCAAGTCTTCTCCGGGATATTTCAGACTCCTCCTCTGCCCGTTTCCGGTCAGATATATCCCTGATACTCTCAATAGCACCATATCGAGTTCCTTGTTCATCATAGAGAGGACTTGCCTTTGCCCAGAAATAGGTCCCATCTTTTCCGAATGTTGGGATGAAGATGTCAACAACAAGGGTATCGCCTTCACGGATGATATGATTGTACCGTTTCTCAACCTCTTCATCAGGGAGAAGAATGAGATTTGCCAGCATCGGTTTTCGCTCACCATAAAAGGGGAGGGCATATTCGTAGTCGCCCTTTCCAAGTATGTCAGAGGCAGAAACTCCGGTGACATCCTCCATGGCTCGGTTCCAGGCGATGACCTTCCCGTCCAGGTCAATGACAAACGTCGCATCTGGGAGGAAATTGATGATCTCCTCCAGGCGGCGGACCGTCTTTTTTGTCTCCTGTTCGGCCTTCATCCGGTCGGTGATATCACGGATTGTTTCTATGGCACCGACGATATTTCCAGCTGGATCATAGAGAGGACTGGCCTTGGCCCAGAAATAGGTCCCATCCTTCCCGAATGATGGGATAAAGATGTCAACAACAAGGGTGTCACCATCCCGGATGATATGATTATACCGTTTTGCTACTTCTTCGTCCGGAAGGAGGATGAGATTTGCCAGCATCGGTTTTCGTTCGTTGTAAAAGGGGAGGGCATAGGCATAGTCACCTTTTTCAAGGATATCTGAGGCAGGGACCCCGGTGACATCTTCCATGGCACGGTTCCAGGCAATGACCTTCCCGTCCAGATCAATGACAAATGTTGCATCAGGGAGAAAATTTATTATTTCTTCGCAATAGCCTTCCATTCTTGGTTTCATCATGATATCCTGATGGTAGAGTATGGGGGGATGGGGTATAAGTATAATCCGTTCAGGAGTGGGAGTGGGTATGTATGGGATAAAAAATTCCTGGGATTTAACATGAGCGATTCTAGATAATCGTGATTAAGGCTCATATTTTTCACCAAAAGATAAAAAATTGAATGTATTCTAAAAATGGAATAAAACAAGATAGAAGAGTAAATAATTATCAACCGTCTTTAGAAATGGAATATTTTTTCTGAAATGTGATATTCATGCTTATTTGCATAGACCCAGGAGATCTATGAGGAGAGCCTTCAC
Organism: uncultured Methanospirillum sp.; assembly: GCA_964515765.1. Taxonomy (GTDB): domain Archaea; phylum Halobacteriota; class Methanomicrobia; order Methanomicrobiales; family Methanospirillaceae; genus Methanospirillum. Next base: position 16,608 of record CAZEWE010000012.1, read on the forward strand.
AATCTCATTATCTGCATGGGAGATTTTACCAATCTTTTTCTCAAGTCTTTTCTCATCAATCGCAACTATCTGAAATGTCATTGCAACACTTGGAGCAGAAAGACCGTTCGATGATGTCGGTTCGATAAGACAGGTATGAGGGTAATTCAGAACTTTTAACTGGGTTGTCAATGGGATAACAATATTCATTCCAATGACTGAGGCCATAACAAGAGCCGGCCTTTTACCACCCTGTTCATGCCCCCTGGAATCAGTCAGATCAATTATCCAGATCTCGCCTCTCGCAGATTTCATCAACAACCCCGGAGAGTGTTCAGGGCGACCGCTTTCCAGGGTGCAGTTTCATTCTCAAGAAGTTCTTTCTCTTCTTCAGTCGGGGTAAAAAGAAATTCTTTCGCTTTTGAGATCCCTATTGCTATTTGTGAGTCTGAATACTGGGATTTCATCTTTTTCACCATCTTCATGGCTTTCAGGGGATCATATGAGAGAACATAAGCGAAGTACCCATATGTCCCGCCAATTTCTAAATATGAAGCTTTTTTCCTGAAGATTTGATCCAGATTCTGGATGGTCTGATGTTCTTCGCCAGTGAGATCTTTCCCGGTTATCAGAGATTTGAATGCTTCCCTCTGATGATAGTAATCAGATGCCAATGAAGGGGAATACGGACCTCTGACATATAAACCATAGGGATATCCAAGATGAAACCCTTTTAACTGGAGGAGAAAGATTACTTTTTGAACAATAAGCCGGTGCTCAAAAAGACTGTTGTCGAAATGAAAATCAAGAGCTTTTAAACATGCAATAGCTTTTTCAATATCTCCCACACGAATCACCTGAACATTCCAGCAACCGGCACAGCCATTTTTTCACTTTCTTCCATTCTTCCATCCCCTCATTGGTCATTGACCAGAGTTCCAGTTCTTTTCCCTCAAAAAGAACCAATTCACATTTTAAATATCCAAGTATTTCCAGTTTCTTCAAATTTGAATATATGGCTCCATCATTCAGATTCAGAGCGGATTTCAGCTGACGTGCGGTTGCCCCGTCATCGCCAAGATCTGATAATGACCAGAGTAATTCAAGACGGACTTTTGAGATAAGATCGCTGTTTACTTCCCCTGATTCATCGATAATCTCCATAAGATCATCAGGCATATCTTCACCTCCTTATGAGTTTTTTAGTAATTACCTATAATCCATCGACTTTATATTTAAAGTTATAATGAAAGTATACGTATATCTCTTATCTCGATGATGATAACTTTGTCTATCACATAAAAAACAACTCATAGGGAGTTGATAGCGGGGTTATTTTCTGAGATGGATTCCTGAAAATCTCATACATTTTGATTCAATTATCTGCTCTTACACTTTTCACCATCTCCAACACATCCCCTTTCCCAAAAGGCCCACCATGTCCCGGATAAACCACCGAACAATTATCATCACATATTTTCCGAATACTATCCAGTACCAGATCAGGCTCTTCAGCCCAGAAGGGGAAACCGGGTTTGCCTGATGGAATTTTCGGGAAGATAAGATCTCCCGTAAACCTCTCCCCGGAATTCAGAGCTACTGCAACTGAGCCTTTCGTGTGACCAGGTGTTGGAATAATCATTCCGGAAATACCATAGGAATCAAGATCAAATGGACCATCAATAAGAATATCCGGACGAACCGGAGGATACTCTGATAAATTTTTCCGGTTGAAAATGAATTGGAGAAAATATCCGGTCTTTGAACATGGTTTTAATGTATTCTGTTTTCCTTTCTCGAGGAACCCTGCATCATCAACATGACAAGCCACCGGTGTTCCGGAGATTTTATGGAGGGCTGCAGCAGATCCGGCATGATCCTGATGGCCGTGAGTAATAATAATCAAAGAAATATCCTGTGGCTTTAATCCATGTTCATAGAATGCATCCAGAATTTTTTGTTCACTACCCGGAATCCCTGTGTCAATAAGAATAATTCCGTCTTGTTTTACAATATACGCATTCACAAAACCAAGAGAGATGGGTATGATCATCGGAGCATTCTCAGGAGAGGTCATGATTTTCTGATTGGTGTTTCAGATAATAATATCATGCAATCAAGATCCTCCTGACTGATGAACATGGCATTTCATATAAATATATAAAAACGGAAAGATGTCTTTTTGATAAGCAATTGTAACCTGATTTCAATATGTAGGACCTAGAAACCGGATTAACTAGGATCGAGAAATGATTTTTATAGTTCAATATTATCTAGCTACATAATGTATTGATCGAACGGATACTTTAAATTTTATTAAATTCGGTTTCACAATTATCTCCTCCATTTTCCTTCGGGAACCAGTATCTCAAACCTGGCTCCTTTCCCGGGTATTCCGGTCTCCCGGATAGAAAGTCCGGTGATCGCGAGTATCTCTCTGGCAAGAAAGAGACCTAGACCGGTATTCTTCCCATATCCATGATCAAATATCTTCTCTTTCTCGTGAGTTGCTATACCACACCCGTCATCCTGGCAGACGATGACAATACCCTGTCCTTCTTTTATGCAGGAGAACATAATCCGGCTGATGTGCTCTCCATGGCGAATTGCATTTTCAATGAGGGTTGAAAAAACCTTCTGAATAATGGGATCAGCAAAGATCTGAACAGCCGACAGGTTTGATGTCTCAATATTAATCCCGCTGTGAACGACCTCTGAAGATGCATGCAGGATAAGGCATTGTACCTGCTGCCATCTGCTTGCTACAATTCCAAAGTCCTCATACTCCTGTGTAAACCTGATGATTGCTTCAGCCTCTTCTGTGGCCTGTGAAGCCTGGATGAGAAATTCGTCACGTTTCGCTGGATCAGTCTCTTGTAAACATATATCATGAAACAGGTGAATAGCGTTCAGTCGGTTTGTAACATCATGCCGGGTCAGACTCGTAAGGAGGCGAAGTTTCTGGTTTGATGCATAGAGAGCCTCTTCTGCCTGCTTACGTTCGGTGGTATTGCGGGTTATTCCCGATATTCCGACTATTCCCCCGGTTTCATTATGGATAGGGTTTAAAACCACTTCGGAAAACACCATCGGGCCATTTTCTATCGGGGTCACTATCTCCCGGATTACGGTAGTATCCGAAGCATACACGTCTTGAAAGAACAGAGCCCACTCATGACAGATATTTTCAGGAAATCCAAGTTCCTGATGTGTCTTTCCAATGATCTCATCCCTTGACAATCCAAGCAGTTCACACTGGGCCCGGTTGGCATGGGTAAACCTGCCTTCAGTATCATATGCATAGATGGCATCCAGTGTTGATGAATCAATCTGCAAAAGACGTTCCGTCAATTTCCGGAGTGACTCTTCTGCCTTTTTCCTCCGGGTAATATCCCTCACCACCGCAAGAATCCTACCGTGTCCTCCTATCTCGGATCTCCGGAGAGAGACCTCAACCCAGAAAACCTCTCCGCTCTTCTTTTTTGCAAGCCACTCAAAGACCTGTGAACCTTCTTCTATGCATTTTTCTATTCTTCTCTGAGCTTCTGCTTCATCGTATGGATGGAGATTTGCACTCAGATCCCCAATATTGCCGGCTAAAATTTCTTCTTTGGTGTCATACCCATACATCTTCAGAGTGGATTCGTTCATATCGATGATCTTTCCTGTACTGGCATCATCAATCATGATCGCTTCTGTCGTTGAATTAAAGATCTCCCGATAATTTCTTTCGCTCTCAGCAAGCACTAATTCATAACTCTTCTTATCTGTTATGTCCTCAAAGGCTACGACAAAGCGGTTATCAGGAATCAGAAATGCTTTGATTCGAAATGCTCCACTGAGGCGCAAATCCTGATAATTCAGATCTTCAGTCTCAAAAAGTACACCGGTATGGTATGCATTCAAATAAGCATTAGTTAATCCGGTTTTTCTTGCAGCAGGCCAAATTTCGTTAAACTCTCTCCCGATCCAGTCCTGAATGATAATCCCGGTCAGACGCTCTGCTTCCTGATTCCCATCTATGAGGATCAGCCGGTCTGGCTCTTCAAATTTATAAATGAAAATTCCGGAGGGTATTGACTGAACGATATCCTGGGAAGTCTGAAGGGTTGCAATAAGCTTTTTTTCAGCCTGTTTTCGCTCTGTGATATCCCGAAGTGATCCCCGTAATCCTCCTTTGGTCCCATCCGGCTTGTTAATAATATTCCCACTCAATGAGATCGGAATGGGAGTTCCATCCTTCTTCTTGAGCAGGAGTTCATAATCCTTCACACATCCATTTTTAGAAAGTTCAGAGAGCAGAATACTCCTATCTTCCGGATGGACATACAGATCCTGGACGGGAGTTCCAATGAGATCCTCAGCCATCCACCCGGACAACCGGAACACTGAGGGAGAAAGAACAGTAATAATCCCGTTTTCATCGGTCTGATAATACAGATCCTCAAGGGATTCAAATATCTCCCGGTACCGTCTTTCATTCTCACGAATGGCTGTTTCAGCCTCTTTTCTTGCAGTGATATCTCTGGTTACTCCGACAACGCCCTGAACGCCACCATCCTCTGAGAAGATCAGGCTGATGGTAGTCTCTGTAGGAACGATATTGCCTTCTTTGGTCCGGTAATCAAGTTCCAGAACCATCGGCGGGAGATGTTTCAGGTCCTCGAAAAGGACGGTCTGCATTGAGATCTCCCGTGATCGAATCAGGCGGGATAAAGATACCTGAGTCAGACTCTCATAAATAGGAAGATCCATAAATTCTTCAACTGTATATCCAGTCAGAACGGTTATCGAAGGACTGACATAGGTCAGATTCATATCTCTTCCCGCGGTCCAGATGACATCTCCAATATTATCAGCGAGCAAGCGATATTTCTCATCTTTCTCCTGAAGGGAACGTTCAATCCTCTTTCGCTTGGTAATATCCGTTGCGATCTCTAGTCGTACCCATCGTCCGTCACTCCACCGTATTGCCCGGTCCCGACAATCAAACCATCTTCCGCTTTTTGTATCCTCAAACTCCCACCGGTACACTCCAGTTGGTCGTGAATTATGCATCAGATGAGAATTCGTACAGAAGGAACAGGGAGTCTCCTGACCGGAAAAAAGGGCTTGATAACACTTTTTCCCGACGATATTTCCTAAAAATGAACGCCCCCGCTGATTAATATAAAGGAGATCATATGTCTGCATATCGGCAACATACACCAGGGCATCGATACTATCAAGGATGGTATAGAGTTGCGCCTGTACCTCTTCCATGAGAGGTATTGCTCCATACACTTCTCCGGATGAATTCACGGTGCCGGGATCCTGATTGTACCGGTCAGATTCGGTTTCAGGTTCAGAATCTCCGGTCCCAAAAACCTCTATCTGATAATGCTTCCGAATAGCATTCAGCACCTTTTCTGACTCAGCCCATCGCCGGTCAAGAGAATTGACCATCCCGTCAATCCGCTGGGCCTGTACCATGATCTGGTCAAGAAGTTCCTCATTTCCGAGAAGGTCAGCACAGGTGACAATAACCATGAGCGGGTTTCGAATCTCATCGTTGAGGATCGCAAGTTGAGCGATATTCTTCTGAATTTCTACAAGTGCTGCATCTTTTTCTGCTCCATATCGTCGTTCATCGGTCACATCTTTCCCTTGTGCCAGGGTTGCAACCGGAGTAATTCCATCTATATCAAACAGGGTTGAGGTATTCCAGAGAATGGTCCGAAGTGTTCCATCCTGGTGAAGGACCGGCAGTTCAACATTCTCCCATTTCACCCCGGATTGAGTAGTCTCCAGGAGACGGTTTACCCGATCAGCCTGGTCTGGTGAGAAGAGACTCTGGAGGGGGGCCCTGATACAATCTTCTAACGTTCTGCCAGTTATCCGTTCGATAATGTGATTTATCCGGACAATTTTGTATTCAGAATCCCAGACGATGATCGGGACGTGGGCTATGGCAATCAGATTTTCCAGGAGTTCGATCGTCTTTCGATGATGCTCTGCGGTTTGTGTGAGAAGTTCATACTGATGCCGAAGTTCCTCTTCAGATCCTGCAAGTTCCTCATAGGCAGCCTCAAGTTCATCATTCCGCTGAATAAGCTCCTGTTCATGTCCCATTCTTTGTATCGTTGTACCCAGTTCCCGACCGATGGAGACGAGTGTTTCCCTTTCTTGTTTGGTAACATGGTGCCTTTTTTTGCTAATGACATTCAGCGCTCCGACAATATCATTTTTTGACCAGAGCGGAACACTGGCAAGAGAGAGAAAGCCAGTCTCCCGTGACCGGCCGGGTGATAACTTCTCGTAATGCTCAGTAAAGATTGGAGATCCCGTTTTCAGCAGATTCACATAGGGAGAATCATGAATTGATACTGTCCTTATCTCTTCCAGGAAATCAGGAGGGAGATGCTGGGATTCAACAACAGTCGCTGTCCCTGCTTCATGATCAGTAAGGTAGATCCCACCGGCATCGTAGTCCATGAGGGTAAGAGTCGATTTCAGGATATCATGGAGAAGTGTAGAAATATTCTCCGAGCGGTTTGCTGTAGTGATTATCTGGTTGAAAATATGAAGAAAATTATTCTGGGTAACGCTCTTTTGATGAACCGCCTGATGAATTTTATGTGAGAGTTCTGCGAATTGAGCTTTTGGTTCACCGCCTTTTTGTACGCAAAAGTCAGCACTATAATTCAGAGCTTCGATGACTACCTCTTCACGACCTTTCCCAGTGAGGAGAATAAACGGTATCTGATCATCGTTCTCCCGAATTTTTTTGAGAAATGATATCCCATCCATATCAGGCATCTGGTAATCTGAAATGATGATATCAAACGTCTGATTATTCATCCATGAAAGTGCCTCTATTGCATTGGTAACAGGAGTAACCCTGATATCCCCTTTCCCTTCAAGTAACTGTTTCCCTAAAGTAAGGAGTTCAGGTTCATCGTCTACATAGAGGGCATGGATTATTTCGGACATGTTCCCTTTCAGGTAACTATATTATTCTATTAGGAAGAATGTAGTCTCTCCTTATTAGTATATATCTCATCTTCATCGATACCGGAGATGGTATTCTGGAGGGCATTCAAAATGAATATCTCCTGGTCATTCATTCCCTACGGGTGAAAAAACACTGGTTTTTATCAGGGAAAAAATTCGTTATAAAAAAACCATCAATTGCGTAGAGTTTTGAAACGATTATTACAAGATAGAGGTTATTACCAGGCGTGCTTTATAATCACACACAGGGTATGAATTTATTTTTAGACCCCATACCAAAAAAAAGGAGAAATTGCACCTGCCTGTGGAGATCATGATACATCGATTATCAAGACATTATTTGAGTATTGATAAGAGATCTTCAGCCGATTCTGCGATATATGTATGAGAATCGTAGACTCCCTGGTTATAAAATTCGGATCCAAATTTTTCGATAATAAAATCCAGTAATATTTCGGAAGCCAAATCCCCAATTGTTTCTTCTCTTTCAGTTTCGAAAAAGTTCTTTATATCAGAGATCATTAACGCCCGTCTTTCTTTCGAAATTTCTATGATGGGATTATGCTTCATTCAGGTATTCCTCTTTCTTTGGTTGTTCCCGATACTATATACCCGATATGATCTTATAATGAAATTTCAAAGAAGAATAACAGATTATGATGATGAATGCATTCGATGATGCGAGAAAAAGAGATTACACTATTGAAAATAATACTTAACAAAACAATATTAGATAAAATGCTGATATGGTGAGTTCCAAAGTGAAGCGCGGTTCCTCACATAACTATATTGGCTAGCGCGAGATATGAGGGTTTATGAACACAGTAGTGTCTAACCCTGTCAGACCCTTTCATGAGTCTGATGAATCCCATAGGAAACGTAATGAGTCAGCACTTAATAAAGCTATCGAATCAGGATTGATTACCACTCGGGATGTCCAACTCATCAGGGAGTACATCGCTGAGAGAAAATCAACCAATCAAATCTCTGCTTCGAGGTCCAGTAAGATCCTTTACCATCTCATCGGATGGAGGAGGTTTCTGGGGCCCTATGCTGATAATACCATCTATGATCTTTTTGAGGGTATCGAGAAACTCAAGGAGTTCAGGGACAAGAAAGGATTACCGTTCAAACAAAATACAAAACGGGATTATATCTCGATTTTGAAAAATTTCTGTTTATGGCTCATCGATAATGAGTACTCATCTCTTCCCTTGAAAAAGGTTGAGGCAATCCGGGTCATCCCCCGGGACCAGATGACTGTAACCCAGGAGCAACTCATTACCGATGAGGAGATCGAACGAATGCTCACAGCCTCACGGTCATCCCGAGATCGGGCTCTTCTAGCAACACTGTATGACGGAGCATTTCGAGCTCAGGAAATAGGAGTTCTGAAATGGGGAGATGTATCCTTTACCGAATGGAATGTGAAAATTAACACGAATGAAAAGACAGGCAAACCACGGTGTGTAGTATTGACCATGGCCAGACCATACCTGGCAGAATGGAAAGCAAATTATCCGGAAGAACCATCTCCAGACAAATTTGTGTTTGTCACCAGGTTTGGGAGTAATCTGCGATATGGAGGTGTATGTAAAGTTTTACAGGAACTTGCTTCTCGGGCTGAATTAAAAAAACATGTTCGCCCCCATCTCTTTCGTCATTCACGAATAACCCGATTACTCCAAAAGGGCTATCCGGAGGCTATTGTAAAGAGAATGGCTTGGGGCAATCAGGGAACAGCCCAGATCAATACCTATGCCCATCTCACTGACGTTGATGTGGAACGAGAATTTGCTACGAGAGAAGGTATCAAACTAAAATCCCCGGAGATAGACAAGAAGATCCTAGAGCCCAGGCAATGTGGGAGATGCCTTGCAATTAATGCTCCGACTGATAAATTTTGCAGAACATGTGGCCTTCCATTGACAGAAGACCTTCTGCTAGAACTAGAAACCGTGAAAAAAGAGATCCATGAGTCTGAAGAATATAAAAAACTCCTGTCAGATCTGCAATCTAGGCTGGAACGTATAGAATCTCGACTTTCTTAACTCATTTTGGATTTCCCTTTTTATTTTTATTATTTCATACGAGTAACAGAATTTATATCTCCTATGCGGGGTATATACCGGGTCTATGTCAAAATTTACAACGGCTAACCGAACAGTATATGCGCCAGTTTATCTGGTAATTGATGAAAAACTGAAGGAAAATGGAAAGAAACGAGGAATCAATTTCACCAAATTATTTCGTGAAACATTAATCGAAGAGATCAAAAAATATGATACGCATAAGCCTAATTTGCTAAACAAATCGCAAAAAACTAGAGGTGATGATTCTTGCTGATGCAAAAGAGAATTATCACATCAGATATTCTCGCTAGATTAGATCCCATCGAACGAGAAATTGCGTTAAAATTCATCAGGGAAGGGAGATTTGAACTTAAACAGGTTATAAATCCTCCTTTTTATGATGCTACGATATCAGATGGAGTGATGACATGAGTATCAGTGCCTGTCAGCCATCTGAATCGGCTTTAATTAATAATCAGATAAATAATTCATTATATTCATTAGATATTCAAATTCCGTTCCAATTACAACGAAACGATATCCGGTTTGTCCTCGTACAACCTAATACTAAGATCCCAATTAGTACAGGTTGGAATCTTGTATCCAATGGTTTAATCTGGAATGATATTAGATTACTGAACCATCTCAAGATTCACGGAAATTATGGATATTATCCTGCTCCTGGGTCTAATCTTTTATCTCTTGATATTGACGACACTTATGCATTCCACAAGGCAGGCGGAGATGCAATTACTGAAAAGACATTTAAATATTCTGCTTGGGCAGATTGGTCTAAATATCGAGCCATAATTTCATGTCCAGATATTCCCAATTCATTCATTGGAACGAAAATTTCCATTCGATTAGAAGGGATCCATCCTATTGTTGAGATCTTTTTTCCAGCTAATCCATTAAAGACAGCGGGTCAATGTGTAGGCCCAGGATCTCAACATCCCAATGGGAGTAAATATTCAATATCTGATTCAAATGCTCCAATAATTAACGTATATTGGAGAGAAATAGAGGCGGTTATCCAAACCTTACAGCCAAAAATAATCGAAGAAAAAATTCCTGAATATTCTTCAATTCAAATACAAAACCCGAAAGGAAAGACAATTGCTGAACGATATGATCTCTCCATCCAGGAACATTTACCGATCAATCCTTATTTTTCTGGACAGGAAATTCGTGGTATTCATCCGATACATGGTTCATCCAGTAAAGGAGGAAATATCGCAATGAATCCACATAAAGGATTAGTATACTGCTTTAGATGTTCAAAAGGGTATGATATTGCGGGCTGGGATGCAGTTTGCAAGGGAATTATCCAATGCGGAGACCCATATGATTATTCTGCTATTAAACGACATCTCAAGGCATTAGATTTAGAAAAACCGGAGGTTAGATACAGAGAAAAAATCGCATGGAAAAATTCTATTTTAAGAGGGCGAAATCATGAATGAAGAAGAAATTTTTTACATAATTACTGAAAAAACTCGGGAAGCTCTACGATTAGGAAAAGGTCGTACAATAAATCAAATCAGAGACAATGGAGCAATTATTTTAGGAAAAAATTTTTTAGGATCAATAGAGTGCAATTCTACAATATTTGATGCTCTGGTGTATTTGATCTCCCAAAAAATTGATAATTCTAAAATTTTAAAAACAATCAGCAGATATGCCTATCCGGTCTTTGGGGCACAACTTACAAATGAGGACCTAATGCACTTGAAAGAATTGGCATTCGAATTCATTAAATATTCAAATTATTTAGAAGAAAGAGAAAAAAATTCTAATATAAAGGAAAAAATCAGAATACAGGTAAACAATATTAATTTAAATGAACTAGCAGAAAAGTCATATAATGCAATTGTAAAGAATAATATTAAAAATCCTAGATTATTTGTAATGTCAGGCATGTTAGTCAGAGTACTACAAGATGAAAATGGCCGTCCAATTATATCCCACGTGAATGAAAATACCATTCTACTGCTTTTAAGTGAATCAGTAGAGTATGTGAAGTTGAATTCAAATGGAAATATAACAATTGTTGATCCTCCAACAAATGTTATTAAATCCATACTCGGATATGGCACATGGAAAGACATTCCTCCATTAAAGGGAATATCAATGACTCCACTAATTCATACGGATGGCTCAATACCCCTGGTATCCGGTTATGATCTAAAAACGTCCTATTATTTAGAAATAGGAGACAATTTTAACTCCCTTTCTATTCCAGGAAAACCTAATAAAATGGATCTAAATAATGCCATATCTACTCTATTGGAACCTTTTAAAGAGTTTCCTTTTGTAGACTCGGCTTCATTTGCACATATTCTAGCAGCATTATTTACGGTTATGATTCGACATTTAATCAAAGGCCCTGTGCCCTTATTAATAATATCTAAACCTCAAATGGGAACAGGAGCGTCTAAGATTTGTGAAATCATTGCTCTAATTACTACGGGAAGAATGATGAATACATTTCCTCAACCAGAATCAGAATCGGAGATGAGAAAAGCAATT
>CAZEWE010000013.1:0-27667 GCA_964515765.1 uncultured Methanospirillum sp.
TGTTATGACACACATCATGAAGTGATGGTTGAATGTTATGGTTGATTCCTGAACCTAGCTGATTACCTCAGAAATACGTGTCATGATGCTTCACGTATAATCCGGGGAAACAATTCTCATTTCAGAAACCGTGGGAAACACTACAAAATCTTATTTTTTCCAATGCAGTTATTAGGGAAGCGATTATGACATTCAATCTGGACGCTTTTGTTGTTTATAAAAATAAATTTCCCCGTGTAATCAGGAAAATGTCTGAAGAGGCCTGAAATTTATTGTTGGAATTCCGGTTCATGAAAGATGCATAATTAATTGTCACGATGTTCAAGATATGAGGGTACCATTAACCCCTAAATAATCAACTTTACGATAAGTGCGCCCATTAAAACAATTTTTTATCCGCCTTTCGAAAAAATTCTATCATCACTATTACAAATAGGATTAACCCATTCCCCTAATTATTGCTCTTTCATCAGCCGAAAGCATCATTTCTATGATGCATAGATTATGTATATGAATCGCCGCTTATTACTTGGATTTATCGGTTCAATTCTGCTAATATCTCTTGCAGGGATTTGTGTTGCTGATGATGCACCCAGTTACCAGGTTTATATTCAGGGTGGAGAGAGTTCCATTACAAATGGATCAGATGAAGCGTACATCATAACCGTGAAGGATATCACCCCTTATTTTCATATCGCTGATAATGAGGAGAGTAATCTGATCCCGGTGGAGAGACTGAATAATCAGGCATCTTCCTTGAATGCAGCACTGGTTTTGGCTGGTAATAGTGACGAATCGGTGTTCATGGTTCGGGTAATCAACATGTCGCTATCAGACGGAAACAAAATTCTTACACTCAAGGCAGAACCTCTGGAATATTATGATGGGGTATTGCTGAACCTGTTTAATGAGAAGAAGCAGGAAATCGATTTAATTTCAGACAATTTATTTATTCATACTGGCGTTTATTTAGAAACCATTGGGGAGCCGCTCAAAAATGATGATGCATGCACATGTGTCTGCTCTGATGGGTCTTGTGATCCAAAATACACGGGTTGGTTGTGTGGTGCCGGGTGTCCACACTAATTAATGTAAAGATACCGCCTCATAACAATCCATATTTGGGCGTTATCCTTTCATGAAAATTTAATACTTTTTTAGTCGATTCTGAAAATATTAATTCATTTAGAACGATTACCTGTAATAAGTACTCTGGATTCCTAAAAAAATGGTTATGTCTCCAACTATGGGAAATATAAGATAATTATCGGTTTGTACTTTATGGATTCTCGATTATTGCAATGCCAAATATTTAAAAGAGTATAAAAATATTGAGATTTAGGAAATATATAATATGATTAAATATTAATCGTACTCACGCCAAGTGTGACTACACTTACTATTTGTACACCGGAAGAACCTGACCTCACTTTCATCTGCAGACCGAAGCTGCCGGAGCCACCAGAACGCTTCTCCATTCCCACAATTTGGACATTTTACTGCAATGGTGGGCAGAGTGCGGATTGAATCGGTATCCTCGACAATAACGATCTCTTTCTCCTTCATTTTATCGGTGATCTTCATCTTTGTCTCACCATGGCCTTCCTTTTCCCAGCCACAGGAGGTACAGATGAAAGACCCTCCCTGATTTTTCAATAATTTTCCGCACTTCTCACAAAACATACACATAAAGTCTGACAAAGAAACATTTAAAATATACAGCATGCCTCGCATTACTGACAGTCACATATAAAAAGTGAGAGAACAATTATCAGATTATCATTCAGACAATATGGGAAATGTTTGAACTTCTTATTCCTGTTTCCTGTCTGTTTTTTCTTCTTGCTCTGATACCGGGAAGACACCGGATCTATGCAGCCATTATTGCCTGGACAACTATCATCGTTGTCTTTATCGGCGGTCTTCCGACTTGGATAGAAGATAGCAATATTCTGTATCCAGTGATGGCAGCACTATCACTTCCATTTCTTTTCATAACAACACGGCTTCTTCTGAAGGGAAATGAAGCGGTATTCAGCCTGACAAGGGCTGCAGGAGTAGCCTTTATCATCTATGCGCCATTTGCTTTTATAGGAGAGATCGGAAATTATCTGATAGCAACAGTTGTCCATCACACCCTTCTTGTCCTGCAGCTTCTGGGGTACCCGGCATATCTTGTCCTCTGGAACACCTTTCAAAGTGGCTATTTCAGGGTCGAAATAATCCTGGCATGTACGGGTATTCAGGCAATAGCAATCATGCTTGGTGTCGCATCAGCAGTACCTACAACCACCCGGCAAAAGTGCCTAGCATTTCTCCTCATTGCTCCGGTAATTTATATCCTGAACCTGTTTCGAAATGCGGGAGTTATTATCACCTACACCAGTCAGTCATTTGCATGGCTGCCGGATATATCGGGCAATCCGGAATATGGATACTCCAGTTTTTTCTGGGCACATAATATTCTCGCAGAAGGAATTGCATTATTATTCCTTATTGCACTTGCCTACAGCCTCTTCAGACTTATTCCTGCTCTTGGAGATTTTGCCGGGGATCTTGTTCAGTCGTATGAAAAAGAGATTAAGAGTATCGCCGGTAAAGATACACAATCCTCTGAAGTGCGGAAAGATTAGTGCAAATAGCAATTATCAGAACAGATATCCAGATAAATCCTGATAGTCCTCCGAGAACAAGGACCAGAACGGTTTCAGGCCGGCCAAAAAATCCGATTCCTTCAAGAGGGTCATCAATCTTTCCTTCCTTTCGTTCGGTAAATCCTATCTCGGCATAAGTCACAGGTTTGATGAATGTGTTCATCATCGACCCGATAATGGCAACTGCCACGATCCCAAAATCCCAGACCGGAGAGACCTTCATAATCCCGGAAATTATAGGAATTCCTGAAAGACCCACCCCGAGAAGGACGATCGTGTCCACATACTTATCTGCAATCCAGTCAAAAACCGCCCCGAACGGGGTTTCCCGTCCGGTCATCCGGGCCACTGAACCATCGACGAGATCGAGAATAGCCGAACAGAACAGAAAAAGACTGCCGATAAAATATGAGTGAAAAATATACGATACTGAGCAGATACAGCCGGTCAGAATAGATAATATCGTGATAGTGTTCGGAGACAACCCGGCCTTTTTACATATTTCTGCGATCGGCTCGAGATATCTGATAAACTTGTACCGAAATGCAGTAATATTCATTCTACGCTCAGTCGTTGATAATGATATAAGATATTTCTACCGATAAAAGTCCCACCTTTCAAAACTTCCTGATGAACTTTCTTCTATGAGATCGTGAGATTAATACAAATCTCACAGCAAATATTAGTCCTGTTCCATCAAACATTAGTGATACATATGTCCGACCATATAAGACGCCCTTATGTCACCCTTGTATCAGAAGTAACCATTGATGGAAAACTCACGGTTACGAGGGGCGCCTCATCCAAGCTCCTGATGCAGTTTATGTCTCATGAGGCTGAAGTACTGCTTCATCAGATTCGGGCTGATTCTGACGCAATAATGGTCGGAGCGAATACCATCCGGATAGATAACTCATTTCTCACCGTCAGACATGTTGAAGGAAAAAACCCTATCCGCGTCATCCCGTCTTCAAAAGCGGATATTTCTCCGGATGCAAACATACTCTCCCCTGATGCGCCGACCATTATTGCGGTGTCCGCCCGTGCTGAAAAGGAAAAATGTGCAGCACTAGTAGAAAAGGGTGCTCACCTGGAGATATGTGGTGAGGACCTGGTCGATCTTCCTGCTTTGATGCGATTACTTTATGAGAAATATAATGTCAAATCCCTGATGATTGAAGGTGGTTCAACCCTGAACGGTAACATGTTCCAGGAAGATCTTATCGATGAACTTCTGCTCATTCATCTTCCGTTTATAGCCGGTGGAGAGGATACCCCCTCACTGGTTACCGGACTTCATCCCCGGGATGTATCAGATCTTCTGAAACTGGATCTCATCAGTCAGTATATGGCTGGAGACAATCTCATTACAAAATGGCGTGTTGTCCGATCCTGAAGATTTAGAGGATCAAACCATATTCAATGGATCGGTTTTCATAAGTTCCCGAAGGATGGTTGTTGCATACTGACCGGGTGGCAGGGAGAACCTGACAAGAAGGTCTCCCTCAATTATCTCATGTGTCAGTTCTGTTTTCATGAGCATGGGACGAAATGATCCGGCAAAGGTGGTATCAAGGACTGATGACACCTTCTCAAACATCTGACTCGTTATTCCCTGCTCTTCGAGAACCGTTTGGATATTTTTGTCATCTGGCCCGGTTTCAGGAACATATGATCCACCGGGAAGCAGGAGTGCCAGGCCACATTTGTTTCTCTTCACCTGGACTTTTGCTGCATGGACAGTCGCCGGTGTTGTCTTGTCGGTTCTGCCATCCGGCCAGATGAGCCGGTCCCCAACCTCCGGTTCAAATAGAGAACGTCCATCCTGAATGCGCATGCTTAAGGTAGTATTAAAAATCCATGACTGAACTGCACTTACATACATGGATCGGAGTGTTCTGGGGAGTTGCTGAATGGCACCAAGATAATCCCCTGGGTTACTCACGAGATAATGCAGAACCGAACGCTCAAGTGATAACCGGGGAGGCAGGAGATGAAGACATTGTGCAGCATCTTCGGTATCGAGATAACAGGCTCTTCCCTCCTGTTCATGGTCCTCCATGTGTGAGCCTGGTTTTCCTATCATTACCCTGACCGCTTCCTGGTAATCTCCTTTCAGTATCTCAAATCCGATGAGATGTGTTACCGGTCGCGAGACACCAAACCGCTGGTATCCGACATAATTCGGAATGCCTTCCTGGATGGATTTCTGAAAATCTTCTAAAGATGTATACAGGGAGGTATCAGAAACATTCCTTATTCGAATAGCAAAGGTGTTCCCCAGGAGGTCTCCAAGTTTTATCTGGTGTTGTGATGTGCCAAGGGCGGTCAGCGTTATATCCGGAATCGAAAGGCGTGCGATATCTTCTGCTTTGACTTTATAAATTGAGATAGACTGGGTGGTTACAGCCCGCTTGTCCTTCGTCCCTGCAAATCCTATACGTTGATGACTGATACCAAGTCCGTTCGCAATTGCTTTTATTGCCCGGTGCTGGTCCCAGTTCCTCCTGGTCAGGGAACAGATGAGATACGGCCCGTCTGTGTATGTGTGGTCGGCATTTTCTATGACTTCAAAATCCTCAGGCTGGTCTCTGAGAACCCCTCCGGTGCCGGGAGATTCAGTCCGGTAATATAAAAGACCAAGCTCTTTATCGATATCCCAGGGACTTTGCATCATAATAGTGTTAGAGAACCGGTAATTTTATCCAGATCTTCGCATTTAGCCGGTCCAAGTCCCAGAGCAGTTATCGTGCCGGGGGGTATCTCGGTCATACCCGCATCCTGAATAAGAACGGCTGCAATTCCTGCAGACTCTGCGAGGGTTTTCAGCTCAAACAACGTCTTCTGATCAGATGCCTTCAGAACCACCTTTTTTTGTCCCTCATTCATCCATGCTTTTTTAAGCGTGGCTGAACTTCTTTCATACGCACCTATTGCGGCATGTCCTGCCTGGGCACATTTTTTTCCACAACTCATCTTGACATCATTGCGAATGATGATACATTGTTTATATTTGAATTCAGGTTCTATTGCCATCTGCCTTTAGAGGTTGGAGCGATGAGTACAAAGGTCTGTTCTCCGGTGAGTTGATAGCCGGTTGTGAAGAGTACTATACCAGATCATGAACCGGAAGGTCGATGTTGCTATAGTGGGCGGAGGACCGGTGGGCTCCACAGCTGCCCGAATCTGTGCACAATCCGGTCTTAAAACACTACTTATTGAGGAACAGGCTCATTTCGGATACCCGGTACAATGTGCCGGTCTGCTGTCCAATAGTGCCTTTTCAGAGTGTGAAGTCTCCCAGTCATCAGTTCTTAATACCGTCTCTGGAGCTGATGTCCACGCGGGAGATGCTACCTGTTCATTTGATGCGGGCAGGACCATGGCATATGTGGTTGACCGGGGAGCACTGGATCATGAGATGGGAAAAGCGGCAGCTGATGCCGGTGCAGAAATAAGATTGAAGACGATTGCATCCGGCATTTCGCGCACTTCCGGAATTCTCCATCTGAAAGGAGTATACGGATCAGAGGAGGTCAGCTATAAAATGCTCATCGCTGCAGATGGGCCCCGGAGTTCAATCAGCCGGATGGTGGGCATACCCCGTGCCCCGGTGTACCTTTCTGGCCTGCAATGTGATGTGCACCACGCTCTCCCCCTCGAACATGTTCAGATCTATCCAAATGCATCTCCTGATTTTTTCGGATGGATGATTCCCCTGCATCCCGAACGAACGCGAATTGGTCTCTGCGGTATCCATAACGTGAAGGAGCGGTTTTCAGAATTTATGAAACCCTTTCAAAACCAGGCCACTCATCTGGTCAGCGGGACTATACCTCTTGGAACACTCACCAGATCGTATGATGACCGGATACTTATCGCTGGAGATGCAGCAGCCATGGCTAAACCTACATCCGGTGGCGGAGTATACACAGGTATCCGGGCTGCCCGTCATGCTGCACAGGTTGCTATTCGGTGTATAGAAACAAATGACTTCAGCCGGAAGGCTATGGCATCATATGAACATGCCTGGAAGGCAGATTTTGGCCATGAGATTCTCAGGGGTTTTCAGTTCTTTCAAATCCGGCAACAGATTTCAGAAAAAGATATGGAATCTCTCATAAGAACTCTGGCACATCCGGATTTACAGGAAGTGATTACCAAAAAGGGAGATATGGATCGACCTTCAGCTCTTATCAAGGCACTTCTTACTCATCCACGAATGATTCCGGCATATTATCTCATGGGAAAGGCCTTTGCCAGATCAAAAATATGAATATGTAATCTTCATACCTTTGGTTCTCAATAATATGGTATGGCAACCAATACACCCTCCAGCAGATTCGGACGGGGGTTCATTGTAAATATTACACATCTGAAAGTGAAATTTTCTCTCCCGTCAGAACAGGCATGGCATGGTGCCCAGGATTATATGACTGAGCTGAAACTTCCTGCTCAATTCAAAGGCACTGAGGTCGAGCAACTGACAGATATGCTCCGCCAAAAAGTTGTCTGGCATCAGGCAGGCGGGCCGGTTGACAAAGAAATGTATGATGAGGTCAGAAGAATCCTAAACCGGCTTGTTGTGGCTATTGACAAGGAACTGGGTATTTCCGATGCTGATATCGGCCAATACCATGCCTGATTATAATCCAATTAAGCTTCTGACGGTGCTGATAACGCCACCAATGGTATCTCCATTTTTAAACTGAACATCCGCCAGGGCATCATAGAGTTCAGATTTTTCACCGCCTGTCTCAAGTCCTTTTGAAAGGGCAGCGAGTGCGTCCTCTCTCTGGCCATAAAATGAAAATACAAGCCCCTTATAGAGATGTCCCCGGGCATATCCCGGCTCCAGCTCCAGCGCCTTGTTGATATACTTCATCGCTTCCAGATAATCACCAAGTAACCCGGTTGTATAGCCATATGATGAGAGTACTTCCGGATCATTTGGAAGAAGTTCCATGGCCCGTTTATAGGCATCCTGTGCACTTTCAATCCGTTTGATCTTTATTGCAGTATCCCCTTTCTTCTTCCAGCCTTCACCATAATCAGGAGTGATGGCCAGAATCTGATCATAGAGATCAATGGTATCCTGGTACCGCTTTATTTTATAGTTGATGACCGTGGTTCGTTCCCATATGCCGGTAAACCTGACATTACTGGCGATCGCAACATAATATGAGTCCATGGGCTGCATATCCTGTGTGATACGGGTATTTTTGGATCCCTGGTAATACCAGAGATCGTTCTTTGCGAGGGCATTAAATCCACCATCCAATGAGTAAAAAGCCTCCTTCCAATTACGGTTATGGTATTGTGCTTCGCCTGAAACAAACCAGGCAGGAACACAGGTAAGGTCCATGTTTCTTGCGGTCTTGGCTACTCCAAGGGCCCCGTTATAATCACCTTTCTGAAGGTATGAGTATCCTTTATTCGCATAGAACTCCGGCTCATCCGGTTTTAATGCGATAGCCCGGTCAAAGGCAGATTGCGCCTTATCATAATCCTTCATGTTAAAATAGGTGACACCCATATTGTTCCAGGCCGCAGCATACCCTGAATTCAGATTGGTCGCTTTTTGAAATGCCTGAATTGCTTCTGTTAATTTACCGGTACGCGAGAGCGCAACGCCCTGGACATTATACTGGACCGGATCATCAGGATTTAAGGTAACCACGTTCTGAAAGGCTTCTACTGCCTTATCTGGCTGATTGAGATATCCCCAGGAACTTCCGATGATATGCCAGGCAAAACTACAGGAAGGATCGACCTTCAGACATTGTTCAGAGGCATTAATAGCTTCCGGATATTTTTCTTCATTGTAATATATGAGTGCACGAAACTGGAGTGCAGTAAGATTCTGTGGATCATGTGTGAGCACATAATCATTCTCTTCAATGAGATCCTCTAATGAGATGGTATCAACAGTCTGATTCTCCTCTTCTCCGCTCACACAAGCAGAAATGAGTACTATGATGAACAGAACTGGGAGGAATTTTTTCATATTTGCTCCTCCCGCCATATATCCTGGGGGGTTATGCTATATAGGAAGCCATTATTAAAAAAGAATATGATATGATCTGAATCTATGATTTACTGCCCATACAGGAATGAATATCTTTTCCAAGACAGCCGATTGCATCAGATCTGCATCTCTGACAATGAGACATCTGTCTGACATAGGGTTTACATTTCTCCTGCATTGCCAGTTTCTCCTCCATGGTCGGAGGATTAATATGAGCAAATTTGGCCTGGGCGATGAGAGGGATAATATTGTGAATGAACACACCCATTTCACTGATCTTTTTGGCAATATCCGGTATATGGTGATCATTGATGCCAGGTATGTACACCGTATTTACCTTAATGAGCATCTTTTTGGCGACTGCCATCTTTATTCCCTCCAGTTGGCGTGAAACCAGAAGTTCTCCCATCTCATGGCTGGAATAATAGCGCCGTCCCTTAAAATCGATGTACTGGTAAACCTTGGCGGCAATATCAGGGTCAATTGCATTCATAGTTACGGTAATATTGGTGACCCCGTATTTTTCCAGGAGATCAATCTTGTCAGGAAGGAGAAGGCCGTTCGTGCTTACACACAGAATGAGATGTGGAAATTCTTCATGTATCAAGCGGAACGTCTCAAAGGTCTCTTCATTATCCAGTGGATCGCCAGGTCCTGCAATTCCCACGACTTTTATGAAATGATATTGATCAATAATTTCGCGGACTTTTAGAAGGGCCTGCTGCGGATTTAAGACTTCACTGGTAACCCCCGGGCGGCTTTCATTGACACAATCAAATTTGCGAACACAGTAATTGCATTGGATATTGCATTTTGGAGCAACCGGAAGATGGGCTCTCCCAAAGGTATGGCTGGCCTTTTCACTATAACAGGGGTGTTCCTGGATCTTACGAATCTGGTCAGGATCCCATTTCACCATCTGGCCATCTATTTCAGTCTCCCGGTACGATTCTTCAGCCATGAATTACACGTTATCTTTTTTTCTATTAATATCGGTCGATGAAGGCGTTGAAAAGTCTGAATAATGTTCGTCATGTAGCTGACACAACCTTCCCTGTGAACCGATATTCACACGGTGTTGTTTTTTCCATCCTGATAATATATGCAGGATAAGTTCTTCTTTTGGAATTTCCATTTCATGAGCAACTTCTTCAATTGATGTGCATACATCCTGCGGAAGTGGGATCGTGATGAACTCAGTATTTTGGGATACCATAATCTCTTCATTATCAGGGAGAATGAGTCTGTCTTTTAAATGAAGGAGCGAGAGTTCAAAAACCGGGATAAAAAAGTAGCATGCAGAACTCCATGGCGGGTCAATAAAAGTAATAATTATCGCGAAAATGGAGGCAAAAGGAACAATCAAGCTTTTCATGAGAATGAACTTGTACAGGGAATGCGGAATTGGATTTGAAAGACCTGATGAATTCACATATACCCATTGATAAAGAAATATCAGACTTAGCAATAGCATATTCATGTGAAATAAAAGAACAGCAGGACCTTCGGTATGGTTATCGCCAGCCAGAGTCGATGTAAAGGGAAGAAGACAGGCAACAAACAATAAAATAAATGTAAGCCTGATGAGTGCCGGGTCAAGTTTTTTTATAAGAGTGAATGTCCGGTGATGGGCACCCCAGAATGCTGCAAGAATAAAAAAAGCGAGAGCAAAATGGATTATTTGTGGAAGCATCTCAATGCATATATCAACTGGTGATAGGCTCTCCGGCTCTCCGGGAAGTGCTAGACCTAGAACCAGGATAGTCATGATTATAGCAAAAACCGCATCAAAAAATGCTTCCAACCGATGAGGTGTCAGTTCTGCAAAGGGAGATGAGATTGCCTGAGTGGTAGTTTGCCTGGTCATATTAGATCTGATAATTTGACTCAATCAATATATATGATAACAGAAAAGGACTACATATGGCACAGGAAGTACTCGCCGACATATCTGATTCTGACTGGGAAACAACAGTCGAACGAAATGAGAAACCTGTTTTTGTTATGTTTTACAGTCCTTCATGCACTCATTGCATCCAAATCATGCCATCAGTAGAAGAGCTGGCCAGGGATTTTGGAACAGAAGTAACATTTGTAAAATTAAACCTTCTCATGTATGATTACATAGGAGAGCGGTACGGGGTCATGGCAACGCCGACATTTCTCTACTTCTGTGGGGGAAAACCTGTACAGACCCGGGTCGGTGCAGTATTTCCTGCAATGCTCAAAAAAATGGTAGAAGAGATGGTCACTCACGGGGATGAGTGCCGGATTGCTTCATCAGAATGGAAATATGAGATTACCGGATACGGGTAATCTACTCAGTCTTTTGTTCTTCGCCTGGAATATCCTGGATAATTTCACGAGCACTGATAACTTCTTCCACAATTTCTGCAGTCCGAGCAAGATAGACCAGTTCAAGGATACCATTACGAAATGTTCTGATACATGAGGATTCCACTACGGGAGGTAGAGGGGCAGAACTCCGGTACCTGGTTTTTCCATCAAATCCGATGATATGAAGAGTACTTTCGGCAATGGCGACATTTATGTGTTCGTCAAATAATCCTCTCATTTCACAGGTTGCAATGACACGGTCATCCCATTCAACAACCTCGATTGGCGGATGTTCAATATCATGACCCGGTCCTGACCCGCCGGAAAATGGAAATCCGGGAGGCAGATTTCCTGCCATGATTATATTGACGCCTATCATTCCAGGTCTTAACTGGCCACTACCAAATGCCTGGGAGAGTATCTTTCGTAATATATCTTCCATATTTTTAAAATCTTCAGGTGGGGTATCATTCATATGTAAAATTCTCCCTTTAAGTTAGGGTTTTATCTCATATCAAGTTCCTCAGCAAGGTTTTTGAGAGGAGTGTATTTTTTGTTTGCCTTACATTTCCCGATGTTTCAGTAAGGCATATTATTTTATCCAATTTTTCCTGTTTTTATAAGGATTGCAGTGTCGTAGCAGCCATTTTTAGAATTTTCACCAGTTCTTAATAGTCAGGATCTCCTCTGCCAGATAAGGATATTTTTCCCGGAAGGAAAAAAAGAACAGGATTTTTACTCTGGTCACCGGTACTATCAGGGAATACAATCAACGCTTCGCGCATGAGTGAGAGGCAATAATGATTGTAGAATACATCATAAGTACTTACGTATACTTTGATGAAAGGAGTGAATTTATAGGTCTCGTTCCCTCTTTGAGAACTTTGGACTTATATATATGCATAAGATATTCCATTTTCCTGTTTCAGAATTCTAATTTTTGATACTTTCATGTAACAAAGCCTCTACTCTGCCAGTGAGCTCCTCTATCCGGGAAAAATTCTTTTCTTCCCAGAATGTCATATCCCGAAGTTCAGATGCAGTCTTGAGCAGGTCTGATGATAACTCGGTTACAAGCGCTGCCCGTTCGATCTGTTTTAGTATATACGCTGACCGATAGAGTATCTGTTGTTTTGTTCTTGGGAACAAAAGAGCCCAGGCTCCTGATTCGAAATTTTCCAGATTCTTATTATCAAGAGTCCCTTGCATATGAGTTAATATCTCTTTGAGGTATTCGGTTGTGATCCGGGGCACATCCTCAGGTTTTTTTGTCTTCGTGAATACATCATCAAGAAGATTCATCTTGACTTCCCTGACAAAGGCATTGATATCAGCTCCCACAAAATAGTGCATCTCCTGAGCGATTGAATCATAATCAATATTTTCATCAAGGAGCGATCCGAGATCTTTTAAATAAATTTCCAGAATCGCCTTTCTACCCTTCTGGTCCGGGGGCTTGATGTAGATGTGTTTTTCAAGTCTGCCCGGACGAAGCAGAGCGGGGTCAAGAAGGTCAGGCCGGTTGGTAGCGGCCATGATGACTACCCCGGAGAGTTCTTCGACCCCGTCCATCTCGGTAAGGATCTGTGATAATACACTCTCACCGACCCGTGAGTTAGTGTGTTGCTGACCGCGTTGCTGGACAAGGGCATCTATCTCATCAAAAAAGATAATGGATGGTGCTGATTGCCGGGCCTTTCGAAATGCCTCCCGCACCTGTTTCTCTGATTCACCAACCCATTTTGATAAAAGTTCCGGACCCTTCACCGAGATAAAATTCATCCGTGATTTGGCAGCGACCGCCTTCGCTAGGAGTGTTTTTCCAGTTCCCGGAGGACCGAAGAGAAGAATTCCTTTTGGTGGTTTTATCTTCAGTTTCTCAAACGCTTCCCTTCTATGAACCGGCCACTCTATGATCTTTTCTATATCATGCTTTTCAGCATCAAGACCCTCCACCATATCCCAGGGAACTTCAGGAATTTCTACATACAACTCTCGCATTGCAGAGGGTTCAATCCCTTTTCTTGATTCCTGGAAGTCATGATTGGTGATCATTAATGAGTCGATAATTTCAGCAGGAACCTCCTCGTCCTCCTTCATCCGGCTCATGATATTGCGTAATGCATGCATTGCGGCTTCTTTACAGTGAAGTGCTATATCTGCCCCGACAAACCCGTAACTGGTCTCTGCGTAGTACTCAAGTTCTACATCTTCAGCAAGGGGCATGGTCCGGGTGTGGACATGATAGATTTCAAGCCTTCCGGTCTTGTCTGGAATCCCAATCTCTATCTCCCGATCAAACCGTCCGCCCCGACGGAGAGCAGGATCAATAGAGTCGGGCATATTGGTTGCAGCAATGACGACCACCTGACCACGGGAGGCAAGACCGTCCATCATGGTCAGAATCTGGGCTGTCACCCGTCGCTCCACTTCACCGGTTGTGTCCTGACGCTTTGTGGCAATGGAATCTATCTCATCGATGAAGATGATGGAGGGCGCTTTCTGTCTGGCTTCTTCAAATATCTCACGGATCTTCTTTTCCGAATCCCCGTAATATCTGCTCATCACTTCAGGGCCGGAGAGGGGTATGAAATGAGCATCCACTTCACTCGCAACCGCCCTGGCTAGAAGCGTTTTTCCGGTTCCAGGAGGCCCGTACAGCAACACCCCTTTTGGTGAGTCAATACCGAGGCGCTCAAATATTCTGGGATAGCGAAGTGGAATCTCCACCATCTCCCGGATAAGACTTATTTCTCTTGAAAGCCCACCGATATCTTCATAGTGGATAGATAATTCCTCGCTCTTCTTCTCCTCTGTCTGGTAGGGGGTATCATTCAGGATGACTTCGGTGGTGAAGGTGACAACTCCGGTCCCACGAGGCTCAAGACTGGATACAACAAAAGTAACAGTATTTCCAATGAGGTCAATTCTGACTGTCTGACCTTCTATTACCGGTCTTCCCCGCAATTTTTTCGCAAGAAGAATTTCTGGATTGTTCAGTGAGATACTGGTAACCGGTTGCAGGATTACCTTTCGAACATCATGGACCGTTACCCGTCTGACGATAACCCGGTCATCTATACCACACCCGGCATTACTTCGTATCTCTCCATCTATTGCGATATCATTCCGGCCCTGGGTGCTGCTTTGTGAACTCCAGGCTGCTGCAACTGCCCGTTTCCCACCAAGGATCTCGATAAATTCTCCATTTACAATGCCGAGTGCACGCATTACAGCCGGATGAATCCGTGCAAGACCCTTTCCTGCGTCTTCTTCGGCAGCCCGACGGACTTCAAGTCGAATCCCTGATTTTACAGTCATACGTTATCCTGAGAGCACCGGTATGTGGAGGTTTCAGTCACAATAATATCCATCCTGATATCATGGTCCTGAACCGGAATGGTGGGAACCTCCTGAACAGAGTAGGCAATCCCTATCTTTTTAATATGGGTGTGCTCAGATAAAAAACGATCATAATACCCTGCTCCATATCCGATCCTCCCCCCGGATCTGTCAAAACCAAGCATGGGAATAATTGCACAAGTTACATGGTGAGGATCTGCCGGATCTTCACAATCTACAGGTTCAGGGACATGAAAGGTACTTGGTTTCAGATCATTTCGGTCACTAATATATGATAAGCGAAGACCGACATTCTCTTCTTCAATAATCGGGACGATTACTTTTCGTTCATGGTGGAGGAGATGATCGATAAACCAGGATGTCTCAACTTCCGGCTCTTTGGCACAATAGACCAGAACCGTCTCGCAGGGATGAATAACCTGTGACAGGTTTGTACAGATCTGGCGGCTCATCTCTTTTCTGACATCACCAGGAATATTCCATCTCCGTTCCCGAAGATCTGACCGTATTGCTTCCTTTTGCGCCAGCATAGCAATCTTACCAGATATACTCCCAGATAGCAAATATCAGTTCAATGGAAATCAGAATGATAATCACCCATTCGAGGAAGTTAGAATGCTGGATTCGGACTTCATCAGAAAGCATCGAATAATTTTCCTGAATTACCTCAATCTTCCGGTTAACACTATCACTCCAGAGCTGACTTCGTAATACCTTCAGAGCTGTTGCATATATTCTGGCATAGTAGATGTCTTCAGTCACCTTGATGAGGTTATTCACTTTTTCAGTAATTTCTGATACTTCTGCATGAATTTCCATCAGATCAGACATGATTCGGTGATACACCCGCATCCGGCTGATCCATGTCAGGCGATCAGCGAGTTCAATATCATGATACATCTTCTCCATCTTTCTGGAGAGTTCCTGATCATAGTACCGGAGTTCAAATACCTGCACATTTGCATACTCGATGAGATCAAAAAGGTCAGTCGGGACTTCCGGATTTTTCAACAGGGCTGCATTCCATGAAAGAATAGTGATATCATCTTCAGTGTAACTTAAACTGTTTTTCAGGATCTCCTCTCTCATCTGATGTGAGAACCGTGTTTTCTCACCAAGGAGGAGTACTGCAGGATCTATTAACTCTTCATGATTATCGGTGAAATATATAATATAATCTTCATAAAAGGTATCATCAATTTGTATATCTGATATATGCGGCCGGAGAATCTCTTTCAGGTTATGTAAGTATGAAGAGAACAGGTCAGAAATTACCTCCTCATTGGTAAAGGACAGTCCGGTCTCTTCGAGCGTGCCTTGCGATAGGTTATCGGGTGATTCATATACAAAACAGAGGCTGATGGCCCCGATATCATATATTTTTGCTGATACGAGAAGATCATATCGTATTCCGCTTAGTGTCACATCGGTGGGATGCATCCGCAGTAAGAGCGGTGGTTCCTCTATCCTGATGGATTTCTGTTTGATCCTCTGAAAATTGGCCCGGGCTGTATAATAACTCCGGGCAAGTTCTGTCTCGAGAAGATTGATGTCAATCTCCTTTCCAACATCGTATATTCGGAAAAAGCGAATTGCATCCATCTATTTACTCCGTATAAAATTTCTAATGAAAATGTATGGTCTGATTTCTTCGATACGATCTTCCTGATAGTATCAGGTCAAGACTTCCATGTAAGATGCGTTCTGATAGTTTAATATAATAATATCTGGAGAAACATTGTATGATTGGTACACTCATACTTATTGTCCTGTGTCTGATCGTGCTTGTCGTACTCTGGCACCTCTTGCAAAATATTGTTAAATTAGTCATTAACTCTATTCTCGGACTTCTTCTCCTTGGGGTAGTTAAGGTTCTCAATATATTCCCCTTGTTAGGACTTCCAGATATCGAAATTGGATGGATTGCAGTCATTGTGTGCGCAATCGCAGGGATTCCTGGTGCAATCCTTCTGATGGTACTACATGTATTTGGTCTCGTTTAAACCCTTTTTTTTATTTTATCACCGGAATTACCAAAATTTGTGAGTTCATAAGAACTCCTGCGTGATTGTCCAAAGTAGCCTTGAAATAGAGGTATCCCTCTTCTTCAGGTATGACAGATATGACCATCTCTTCGGATGGCAAGCCAGAAGTTTTCTCTTCAAAAAGACTCCAGTCAATCCCATTCATTGAATAATAGATGGAGAGATACATGTCATCAGAATCCATGGCCTCAATGCCAACCGGAGAGACCAAAATAGTGAGCTCTTCAGAAACCTTTGCAGGTACTGGAGCAGCGGATATGAGTACCTGACCGGGAGATGACATTAGAATGTCAACAATTTCCTCAGTTTCCTCTTCCCGGGGAGTCACCGGGAGGGCAATAACATTAGAGTACACTGCCGGGGTGGTTGAGTTACCCTCCCTTTTTATAGCTAACAGGTACATTCCCGGTGTCTGTGGTGCAGGAACCGTGCATTCAAAGAGCCCGTGTGCATTTGTCAGGATTTTACTGCTGTTCTGATATTGATCCCAGAATTTCCCACCAAAATTATACCACACCAGGTCCAGTGTTGCGAGGGATCCTGGCTCACCCTCCTTGGTGCAATACCATCCATAGAGTGTAATATTCTGTAAAGACTCAACCGATTCATTGTCGATATATGCATCAAGTGTTTCGGATGTATGAACAATTCGGGCAGGCGGGTTCAATGCTGGGAGAAGAGGGGAGACTATTACCGGTTCAGACTGATATGTTGGTTCATTCCGGTTTTTTTGATAACTGAGGGAGAAGCTGAGGGGATCAGGACCGGTCATATGAAATGAGGTATTCATTGTCCCGTCTGTACTGGTCTGGTATACAACCGGTTCTCCATGCAGGGAGAATCCGGTTATTTCTGGTGTTATTGAGACTGGTGCATATGCAACCGGACGTCCTTTATTGGTAACTTTACCGGAGAATGAGACCTGTTGTCCGGGTATGAATCCAGAAGTATTGGTATTAAGATTCACCGATATTTCCGGTTCTGCATCTGATGAAGGCACTGTCCCTTGACCCCAATACAAGGAACTCTCATTCGGTTCGTATATTATTGCACCATCAGACTGTATACATGAAATCTCAAGTTTCTGACTTTTCATGATTTCAGCATTCATTTCCTGGCCGGGATCATAGGTTGCCTGGTAGGTGTATATCCCAGGTTCCGTGAGAAGGTCAGAAATAACAAATACTCCTGCATCATTCGTGACCGTATTCAGAAAAGTACTCTCTGATGTATTGTTTGTCCGTTCTATGAGAATTTCTGAACCTGATAACGGACCAAAAATCCCTTTCAGTATCCCGGAAAGGATGATCTCGTCACCCGGGTTTCTATAGTACCTGTCCGGCTCAATATGCAGAATGAGATCAGCACCAATGGTGTAATCTTTGTCTTCCCCAATGGCGAGGATGTCCTTCCACTCACTATATGAGTACGGAGAACCCGCATATACAGAATGAAAAGTCGTAAGCGCCATCAGGATGACAATACAAACAAATTTTAAAATTTGGATGTGTTTCATGTGAACACCAGAATACCCGTTCATCCGAGATACCGGTACTGGGTATACCGTGATTCCAGTTCAGCAATCGATTTCGGAACAAAAATATCCGACCTCTTGTTCATCTTTACCTTTATCTCATGCTCTCTGTCTGGTTTTAACCTCATGGCATTTTCATAGCTTCTGATACCTTCTGCATAAAGATCCTGATTTCTCAATTTTTCATCAGCAGTCAGGCCGGCGGTGGGAATAGTTAGGAGGGCAAAGATTACATCTCCACGTTTTTCCCAAATGAGAGAATCTGATGGGTTTAAAGCAAGAGAATTCGTATACCGTTCAAGAGCTGAAATGTATTTACTCTGATCAAGTGCTGCATCTCCGGCAAAAGCAAAATTAATTGCCGTATTTGGAGTTACCTGATCTATCTGCCGGTATGTCTGATTCGATTGTTCGTTCTTGTAGATTGCTTTCGATAATCGTGCTTTTCGAAGTAAGTAATCAACATTTTCAGGATCGCGGGCTATCGCCCCATCCAGTGCAGTTATGGTTTCTTCCAGCTTTCCAATCTTATGAAGGTATACTGCTTTTTTACCAAAATATTCAGCTACATCAGGATATCGGTAAATCAGGTAATCATACAGGTCAATACAGGTATCATATCGGCCCAGAAGAGATGAAACATCAATGAAAAGATGAGCAATGTTCTGTCTGAGCTCGGCAGTATTTTCTTTTATATCAGCAGGTAAAACGCTTTCAATCCCTTCAAGAAGAAGCACAGGAGTAATTACTGCGAATAAAACAAAAACTATCAGTATTATTATTGGTATGGTAATGAGTCTCATAGTACTATGATATATTCACTATAACGTCCCTGTGAATATACTAAAAATATTCTCAATCTGCTTAGATCCAATACCTCATCATATTTCTGCTCTCCCTCATATAAATGCGGCTTACCGGTAGTGCCTGTCAGATTTTTACTCCTCCCATTCTCTTCTTTTAATTTTATATCGGTAGTCTTATAATCACGGTAAACAGATCAAAATCTAGCAAAAAGCGTGGGTGTTGCTAATATGGGGTATTATTCAATACAGGGGGCTGTCATATGAAAGGTATAAAGTATATTAAGAAGGAACTGATTTTACTCTCAATTCTCATTGGATGTGGTGCCTGTATTCTTTTTTCATCAGTTCCCGTCTTCTCAGATCAGGTTATAACTATAGAAGATTCTGGGAACTCCTTTCCGATGTATGATTCTGTAAACTACCAGATCCAGGAAACTATACAAAAAGAAGGAACAGATGGGAGAAAACTTTTCATTTCACGACCTTTTGGATATCTAGAATGTACTGAGGATACTCAGGTGAACCTTTCCATTAAAAAAACATATATCGACCGGGTTGCCAGGGATAAAGCCTATATCAGAGGCGAGATCAAAAACCTAGATGATAAAACCATCGATATCATCGTCCTTACCTTTAATCTGTTCAATGCAGACGGGAATCAGATAGGCAATGCGTATGCCACAATAGATTACCTGGAACCAAAAAAGACCTGGAAATTCACCACCGATCCAATCACCCGTTCAGATTTTAAATTTGAGCGGTATGGATCGGTCTTTACCGGTGTGTATGATTAAAAAAGTGGTAAGGTCAGAGATAGAGAGAACGTAACTTTTTCACTACTTTTTCCACCTGTTGAACCGATGTTCCGATATATGATTCAGGGTCCAGCAGTTTCTCAATTTCTTGTGCCGGGATTACTTGTGTTACTTCAGCGGTCTGCGATAGGAGCACTGATAACGGCTTTTGTGATGCCAGAGCTTCCATACTCTTCTCTCTGATTACTTCGTGAGCTTCCTGGCGTCCCATCCCCTTCTTTGTCAGTTCAATCATAACCGATTCGGCCATGTTAATTCCATGAAGCATGGCAAGGTTCTGCTTTATTTTATCTTCTTTCAGGTTCAGGCCTTCCAGAACTGAGATCATGATCTTCAGGATATGGTCGGTCAGGATGGTAGCTTCAGGGAATAAAATTCGTTCAGGTGATGAATTTGTTAAATCCCGCTCGTCCCAGAGAGTATTGTTTTGAAATGCCGGCTCAACTGATGATCTGATAATCCGGGCAAGTCCACATACCTGCTCACTTTTTATTGGATTTCTCTTATGAGGCATGGTAGAGGATCCGACCTGCTTTGCACCAAAGGCCTCTTCGACCTCACCGATCTCTGTTCTTTGCAGTGAGCGGATCTCAACCCCGATTTTGTCAAGCGTTGTAGCCAGATTTGCAAGGAAACAAAAATATTCAGCATACCGGTCACGCTGGATGATCTGGTTTGAGACATCAACCGATGCGATGTTCAGGTACTTCATCATCCGTTCCTGTATCTCCATCCCCTTCTCACCAAGTGCTGCCTGGGTCCCGACTGCACCTGTGAGTTGTCCAACACAAACCCGGGGTCTCATCTGTGACAATCGTTCAATATGGCGCCCGATTTCACTTGCCCATATCGCGAACCGAAGTCCGAACGTTGTCGGGACACCATGCTGACCATGGGTCCGTCCAATACACACCAGATGACGAGTCTCTTCAGCACGGTCAAGAAGGACTGAAAGAAGCGATTTTAATTTGGTTTCCAGAATATCGAGTGCATCACGAAGCTGAAGTCCGGTCGCGGTGTCAAGAATATCATTTGAGGTCGCTCCATAGTGGATCCATCTTCCTGCCTGGCCACATACCTCTGAAACTGCCCGGACAACCGCCATCATATCATGGTGTATCTCTTCTTCGATCTCTTTTGAGCGTTCCAGTGATGCTCCGCGTGCTTTCTCTGCGATAATTTCTGCATCTTCCCGGGGGATCATGCCCAGTGCTCCCTCGGCATGGGCAAGGGCGATCTCAGCTTCAATAATGCACCGGAACCGGTGTTCCTCACTAAAGACCTGTTTCATCTCAGGGGTGCCATATCTGAATTCTATCGGATGGATAGCCATTGTGTACCTGTTGGACTCCATGCTAGTTAACCATATGAACCCAGATGAGGATGCCTGAAAAACCGGGATCTTAAATAGACTGAAATCACTGATGTGATGATATGATAACTGACAGGGAACGGGCAGCTTTTGAAGCAGGAATAAAACTTGGTGCTTTATATCACCAATGGGTTGGTGTTCCGGTATCCCGTGAGTCTGCATCATCCTTAGAGAAAGCAATAGAAAATGCGCACATTCAACAACCCTATATGACCGATATTGCAGTCCGCCTTGACCGGGAACTCATGATACCAAACTCATTCGGATATAGTGAATTATCAGGTCTTATGCTTGATGTGGAACTGACTGTCAGGGTCAATGAAGCATCATGTCATGCCTGTATCGCACGGGAAGGAGAATACCCCATGATGAGAATCGAGTGGATGGATGAAGACACCGAAGTATCCAATTCTTGATGATCATATCCATATCGATCCCAGAAACGGGAAAGGGATAGAGGCAGTAAAAGAGTTCAAACGGGCAGGTGGGACCCATATATGTCTGGTAACAAAGCCCTCCTGGTCTCTTGGTATCCATCCCGTACGGGGAGAAGACTTCAGAGGAGTCTTTGATGAAACTCTGGAGATAGCAGACCAGATCCAGGAGCAGACCGGTGTCGTAGTATTTCCCATACTTGGGGTACATCCGGCAGAGATCACGGTCATGGCTGAACGGATGAGTTATACAGAAGCGGCTGAGATCATGAAAGGTGGTCTTACGCTCGCTGCGCAATACGTCGATGAAGGAAAGGCTATCGGACTTAAAAGTGGCCGGCCTCATTATGAAACTACTGAGGAGATAACTGTCCTTTCAAACCAGGTATTAGTACATGCATTCTCGCTGGCTGCTGATACCGGATGCCCCATACAGATTCATGCAGAATCCGGCCCGTGTGCAGATATGATTGATATGGCGAAATCGCAGGGAATGAATCCGGCCCGCGTCATCAAACATTTTGGCACGCCTGATACCCCGCTGCTCCCGTCTCTTGTAGCAAAACATGAAGAGATTCCTGAGCTCTGCCGGATCAAACGGGAATTTACCATGGAAAGTGATTACATGGATGAGAACAGCCGGCCTGGAGCCGTCATAGGTCCAAAATCAGTGCCACGTTTTACCTTCCGGCTGCTAGAGCAGGGCAGCATTACAGAAGAAGACCTGTACCGGATACATATGCATACACCCCGGAAGGTCTATGAGATAGATATCGAACTCTGATATACCTGAAAGGTTTTTCTCGTTCAGGGGCACGATAATATCAGGATGTTACTTCGAATTCACCGGTCGGCAGACAACAAAGAAATAATTGGGCTATGTGACCGTGAACTAATCGGTAAGACCTATTCAGAAGGTGAGATATCTGTCGCTATCAATGAAGCCTTCTTCGGTAACCAACCGGCCTCTGAAGAAGAGGTTATCCGCGTTCTGATGACCGGTGATAATATCACCATATTTGGAAAGCGGTGTGTTGACCTTGCGGTATCTCATGGGATCCTGGAACCTGATTCCTGTCGTCTTATCGACGGTATCCCATACACAACTATCATACGTATATAAAGAAGCGATTTACATGGACTTACAAGAGGCAATCTGTCCGAAATGTGGTGGCCCGTCACCAACAGGCGATATCTGCGGGAAATGTCGCGCATCAGATATTGACTGGTTTACCTGTGATGGCCGTGTCCGACTGGTACGATGCCCGAATTGTAATTCTATGCGGGATAATAACGGTTGGAGTGATTGTGAACGATCACGGGAGGATCTGGAATATGAGGCTGCAATTTCAGCAATTCATCTGTTCCAGGATATCCAGAAACCCGATATCTCCATAAAACTGGAAGAAAACAGTAAGAACCGGACATTTGCACACATATCAGTATCCGGATTATTATATAAAGAAAAACGTGAGGGAGCCTGCACCGTAGAGATTCTCTGGCAATATGACTCCTGCGATCGGTGTAGCAGATACCACGGTAATTACTGGCAGGGAGTAGTGCAGCTTCGTGCTGATGGCAGGAAGGCAACTCCCGAAGAACAGGAACGGGCCAAGCGTATTGCCTACCAGGCAGAGGAAGAGTTACAACTGCAGGGTGACCGGTTATCATTTGTTACCCGGATGGAAGAAGGGCGTGAGGGTCTTGATATCATCGTCGGAACACAGACCCTCGGCGAAAAGATATCCCGGGATATTACCCGGCGGATGGGAGGAAAATTTTCGCTCCATCCCACCCTTATCGGTGAAAAGGAAGGGAAAAAGCTGTTCCGGATAACCTATGCAGTCCGGCTCCCACGGTATACGAAGGGTGATATCATTTATATCCGGGATACCTACGGCGAGATTCTGGGGGCAGAGGGAAAGACCATCAGCTACCTTGATTTAGCATCGGGCATTCCCCGCACAGTTCCTGTATCAGTTCCCTCCAGGTTTATCGGATCAGTCAGGGATGGAATTCCCATGCTGGTCATATACCAGGATGGAGAAACGCTTGGTCTCATGAATGAAGAGACCGGAAAGACAGAAGAAGTTCCGGTTCAGTCATGGCGCACCATTGTCTCCGGAGAACGGGTCCATATCATCCGTGATGAAGATAGGGTGTTAGTAGTCTGATCTCTGTACTATGAATGTCCGGGAGATCCCCTGCAGGGATATGAATAGAATCCTTTCAGACTCATGGGTGGATACCAGTAGAAAACCATGGATATCGGGAGATATTGCCTATGTCCCGGTGCAGAAAGGATATCCCTATACCACGACCCTCCCGGAGAGAAAAAGAAAGGGGAGAGGATACCAGAAGATTGGTTCTATTATCGCTTTTCATGGTGGAAAGCCGACAGCAGATCTTATTGACGAAGTGATAAAACTTCATCAGCCCCAGGGAATAATCTGGTATCGGGGTCATCAAGGAGATATGCGGATTCCTGATATCGATGTGTTGTACGGGGAAGTGTCTGATACCGTGCATAAAGAATCCGGAATCCGGTATCATCTAAGCCCGGCAAAAGTGATGTTCTCTCAGGGAAATCGTGAGGAGAAAAGTCGGGTGGCTAGTCTTGTAAAACCCGGAGAGCGGATATGTGATATGTTCGCCGGTATCGGATACTTCACCCTTCCCATGGCAAAGGCCGGAGGATTTGTTCATGCTCTTGAAATAAACCCGGATGCTGTGTACTACCTGGAAAAAAATATTCAGGAAAATATTCTTGACTCCCGGATTATTGTCTCGTTAGGAGACTGCAGGGACACAATCTCTGGAATATATGATCGCATTCACATGGGCTATTATGAGGCAGCCCGATTTCTCGAAACTGCGTTCCATCATGTTCACTCAGGCACGGTCCTTCATGTTCATGGGATTGGAGATAATACAATAGAAATTAAAGAGCACCTGAAAACGTTCGGATTTACTGCGACCCTCGAGCATAGGACAATAAAGAAAATTGGTCCTGGGAAGGTACATACCGTAACCGACGTGGTGATATCATGATCCTGACTGGAAAAACAATTCTCATCGGGGTAACCGGTAGCATTGCAGCAGTAGAGACGGTCCGTCTGATTCATGCCCTGCGCAGAAAAGGGGCTGAAGTCCAACCGGTGATGAGCCAGGCTGCCTGCTCTATCATTCACCCTGATGCCCTGACCTATGCAAGTGGCCGGGAGACCATCGTCCGTATCTCCGGTCAGGTTGAACATGTTCAATACTGTGGTGATGAGGGACGTGCCGATCTCTTTTTAATCGCACCATGCACGGCGAACACAATATCAAAGATAGCCTGTGGGATTGACGATACAACCGTTACAACCTGTGCAACCACTGCTCTTGGAAGGAAGATGCCTATCATCGTGGTTCCTGCTATGCATCATGCGATGTTTCGGCATGAAATTGTCATGAAAAATATCGCTGCCCTGAAAGATATCGGCATTGAGATAGTCGGGCCACGGGTGGAAGAGGGGAAAGCGAAAATAGCCGACATCAACGAGATAGTCCTGTGGTGTGAGCGACTTCTCTCCGGCAGGCCGCTTGCAGGGAAACGAATCCTCATTACCAGCGGCAGATGTGAAGAACCGGTGGATGATGTCCGGGTTCTGACCACCCGGTCTTCTGGTAAAATGGGACGGGAATTGGCCTATGAGGCATTTCGTCTGGGAGGTGATGTTACCATCATTCACCGGGATGAGATAATAGTTGGAAAAAACATCACTATTTCCTCCGCATCATCGATGGGAGATGCAATCCGGTCAGTGATTAAAGAGGAGCATCCTGATGTGTACATCAGTGCGGCAGCGATATCCGATTTTGCTCCGGACTGCGTTTCTGGAAAAATACCCAGTGGAAAACCTGCCTCTATTCATCTTCATCCCCTCCCAAAACTTCTGGATCTTGCTCTTGGTACGATACCAATAACAATAGCATTCAAGCTGGGTAGCTCGGCACATGAAGAGGCTGCACAGCTTCTTCAGAGAGGGGTAACCATGGTCTGCGCCAATAAACCGGAAAACCTGGGATCAGAAGATGCTCTATACACTATTATGGATTCATTCGGCAATCAATCGATAGAGGGAAGTAAACAGGAGATCGCATCGCAGATATTTGAGCGTATTATTGCCAAGCACCTGTAATCATGGAAATGACACGTGTTACCGCCTTTTGCCCCGGCCATATCTCCGGATACTTTCTTCCCGTGATTCATGAAGATCCTGCATCCTCGGGTAGTATCGGAGCCGGTATAGTCATCTCTGAAGGAGTCCGGGTTGTTGCAGAGAAAAGTACCGTGTCATCGGTAACGGTATTTCAGACTGATCGTAGTGGGACACCGGTTAAGATTTCGGATTCATCTCCGATCCTTATGGATCTTCTGTCATATTTGCAGGTGAAGGCCTCGATAGAAACCTGCTGCCATCTCCCGATTGGGAGCGGATATGGCATGTCAGCAGCAGCACTGCTGGGAACGGTTTATGCACTCAATACTCTTTACAGGCTAAATCTCTCTCCCTTGGAATGCACCCGGATTGCACATCGCATCGAGGTTCAGCACCGGTCAGGACTTGGGGATGTGTCTGCCTGCCAGGGAGGAGGATTTGTCATCAGAAAAACACCTGGCCCTGATGGTGATATCATCCGGGAGATGGACATTCGCCCCATCTATGCCCTGACTATCAGCCCCATAAAAACCTCATCAGTATTATCGTCACCAGAAATGATGAACCGGATTTCCCAGTCCTTTCCTGACAGAATACCAAAGACTCTTGATGATATTATGTCTCTTTCACGGGAATTTGCAGAAAAAAGTGGCCTTATCTCTGATGAAATCCGATCCGTTCTCACGGCATGTGATACTGAGAACATCCCTGCAAGTATGACCATGCTTGGGTGTGGAGTGTTTGCAATTGGGAAAAGGGCTGAACCGGTTTTGAAAAAATTCGGGGATGTATACAGACTCACCATATCTCCGGGAGGTCCGGCGATATTATTCGGAGAACGATGCGTATGATACCAGAAACTCATCCACGATACAAATCACTGGTAACACGGGAACGGCTGGCGCAGTATACCAAAACCGGAATCGTTTCACTGGAAGGATTAACTGCCCATGGAAGGGGAGAAGCATTTGATTACCTGCTTGGAGAAGAGACAACAGAGTCTGCACTCATGGCTGAAAAAGTAGCAGCTGCTCTTCTCCTCTCCGCAATACATCCGGTTATATCAGTAAATGGCAATACTGCGGCCCTGGCTGCAAAAGAGATAGCAGAGCTTCAACAGGCATCAAAGGCACGGGTTGAAGTAAATCTGTTTCACCGGACAGATGAGCGGGTACAGGCAATATCAGAGTTACTCAGGAACCATGGTGTCACCCTGGTTGAGGGCAGTGTCTCCCGGTATATTCCCCTGGACCATGACCGGGGTCTTTGCCACTTTGATGGGATGCACTCAGCCGATGTGATACTGGTCCCCCTCGAAGACGGAGATCGGGCACAGGCCCTCATCGATATGGGCAAAAAAGTCATTGCTATTGATTTAAACCCGCTCTCCCGGACATCAAGGGTCGCTACGGTGCCGGTCATTGATGAAGTAACCCGGGCCCTTCCTCATATTGCCAGGTTTTGTACTGAGCTTGGTCCGGATGAGATAACCGGTCTTACACGGGAAATTGACGGAACCGGATTTATCAGGGATGCCCTTGAATATATACGGAGGAGGCTTTTGAATGTTCTGGATTGAAAAATATCGTCCGGTCACTTTTGACCAGATACTCGGTCAGGAACGGGTGTGTGAAGTGCTCAGGCGATGTGCCGCAACAAAAAACCTCCCGCATCTCGTAGTATCCGGCCCACCAGGAACAGGGAAATCAGCATCGGTCGAGGCAACCCTACGGGAATTATATGGAGATACGTGGCAGGATAATGTTACCATCTTCAGGACCTCTGATCTTATGGAGCGGGGAAAATCAGCCCTTGAGACTGATGAGCGGTTTTTACACCTGTACCGGTCTGATGAATCATTTCTGTCAAATTTCAAACATATCATATCATCATACGCATCCATTCGTCCGATAAATGCAGAGTTCAAGGTGATGCTTTTTGAAGATGCCCATGCCCTATCGCATGATATCCAGCATGCTCTCCGCCGGACCATGGAGCGATACAGCAGTACCTGCCGGTTCGTATTTTGCACAACACAGGCATCCACCCTTATCCCTCCGATCAAATCACGGTG
>CAZEWE010000014.1:0-4905 GCA_964515765.1 uncultured Methanospirillum sp.
CAGAGAAAGATAACTGGTTCGGCTCCACTCCGGATCAACTCATCCGGTGTAGATTGTTCTCTGCAAGGGTGTTGATTCCTTGAAATTTTTGTGTCCACAGCTAGATCGCCTACCAGGATGACGATTAACTCATGGCATGAAAAATGTTCGGTGAAAAAGAAATTAATTAAATTTAGGTGAAATTGATGAAGATTGGTATTATTGGAGGTACTGGTGATATTGGTGAGGGTCTTGCTCTTCGGGTATCAGACAAACATGAAATCATTCTTGGGTCACGTGATCCTGCAAAAGCTGTTGAATCAGCGGATAAGATAAAAATTGCTCTGAAAGAACGAGGGATAGACGGGAACTGCCGAGGGACTACCAACGAAGAAGCGGCAAAAGACGGTGATATGGTTGTTATCTCCTTACCGTTCCAGCATGTTGCGTCAACACTTGCAGGAATTAATCCGAATTACTTTAAGGACAAGATCGTCATCTCACCAGTAAACCCAATGGTCAGAAAGAACGGGTGTTTCCTCTACTGTCCCCCTGATGAGGGTTCCGCTGCTCTGGCCATAAAAAAAATGCTTCCGGATTCATGCAGGCTCGTAACCGCTTTTAACAACATCGCCGCACGAAAGTGGTCAATGCTTGACTGCGTCCTTGACTATACAGTCGCCGTTACCAGCGATGACAATGATGCAAAAATGGAAGTTATGGCCCTGGCTCAACAAATTTCACAATTACAACCGGTTGATGCAGGTGGACTTGAACTTGCCGGTATTGTAGAGAGTCTGACACCGCTTACCATAAATATCGCTCAAAATAACAAATTAAAGGATCTCAGTATCTATATGAGATAATTACCCCTTATTTTAGCGAGTTAAGATTGCCTCATGATATGAATTTTTAGCATACTATTACGCGCCAACTCTGTTTCAGCTTCTGACTGGAGATGTTTGAATATCATTCCTGTCTCTTGTGCATGTTTAGGAGTGAATATTTCCTGACGTTAGGATAGTTAATTTTTTTAGTCGTTTTTATGTCTTAAAAATCTAGCATCTCGCTGTATTCTTAATATTCTATCTATTAAGAAAAATGAATTTTCGTTCATTATGAGGAAACTTTATATTCGATGGAAGGTAACTTCTTACTTGTCTGATTACATCTAATCAGATGTCTGTCGACTCGATAACACTGGTGTGATTCACCGGAATGCACTCTGACAAAAGGTGTCTGGAAAAGTGTGATGCGAGTTGGTTGATCTGATGACCGAGGTGATTGAAGAAAAACCGAGAAAAATTTTAGGAAAATAAACGGAGGTTGGACTCTCCTTACTGTTATTTGGTGTGGATTCCGGATAATGTTTCTCCATGACAGGTTTAAGCCGTGTCAATGCGAAAAGAAACAATCCTTTTCACTCCTTACATCGTACCCGGAGTCCTTTTGCTGAAGTGAACTGGAATGGTGGCTATGGTAAAAAACAGGGAAAGGCGATGCTGATGCCTGTACAGAGAGCTTGATTCGGATCCGAACAGTATGTAAATGTGTTCGAATCTTTTGGGATGACGAATCATTCAGCCAGGAAATGAACAAATCGGTTCACAGATTTGAAAGGATGCATGGTTGTGATAAATAATAGTTTCAGACGGAATTGGAATGGAAATCTGCAATTGTCGGATTGAATCATCCGAAAATAGGAACCTGAAGGTGCATTATGCAACATGTCAAAGCAATGCTTCATCCGGAACGGGTTGATGAAGTGAAGGGTGCTCTTGAAAAAGCGGGATATAAGGACATGGTTACTGATAAAACTCGTAGCCCAAATAAAAAGAGCGGTATATATGTTGAGTACAGCCATGGCAATATCGAAATAAATACAATTTCCATGAGTGAAATCGAGGTCTTCGTCGATGATCCTGATGTAAAAGATGTCGTCGAATCAGTCCGAAAGTTTGCCAACTATGGAAAGATCGGTGGATTTAAGGTATTTGTCTGGCCTGATACCGTGTCAAATTCATTGCAACTCTCTGATGAAATAACGGAGTGATTACCAGGAAACTCCCATGAGATGAGCATAGAATATCTGATTAACATGGAAAACTCACAAATGATTCGGGGTCTTTCAGCGGTCAATTACTTTGTATCTGACGTGGCTACTGCGAAAAAATGGTATATGGAACTGCTCGGTGTCCTCCCGCACCGTGAAAGCCCGGACTATGTTGAATTTCACGTAGGAGCCTCAAAACACGAATTAGCCCTGATTGACAAGAAATACGAATGGAAAAATATGCCTGTTCCCCCTTCTGGTGCTGTCGTATACTGGCATACAGACGATGTGGAAGCATTCTTGGAAAAACTAATGACCATGGGTGCAAAGGAACATGAACCAATCCGGGATTTTGGTGGAGGATACATGGCAGCATCTGTAGTGGATCCCTTTGGAAATATCCTGGGCATTATGTCAAACCCCCAATATCACACGTTAAATCCTCATCCGCTGGTCCTGTTGGATTTTCATGAAAGTCCCATGGAATCCGTTGAAAATGGATAAAAAAGGGAAGAAAAGAGGTGTGATTCAGGCATCCTCTAATCCTCTCTGGTTTCACATCATATTTCACTGTCTGGCTATTTATATCTGACATCCTTCTTGTGAGAGATTTTCTGCTTTTGGGTGACTGTATCAGAAAGCTGTTTCCTATATGTTTTATATTTAAGAATGTTGAATCTGTTTTGTCAAATGTGTTCTATCAAAAAATAGAATATGACAAATAACAGTAACAGGGAGAAAAACATGTCAAAGGTAAACCCGTTTGAGATGGCTCAACAACAACTCCAGGATTGTGCAAAGATCCTTAATCTGGAGCAGGGTGTTGTTGACATTCTGATGCAGCCGCAGAAACAGATCCAGGTTTCCATCCCGGTCAAGATGGATAATGGCACAACCCGGGTATTTCAGGGCTTCCGTGTGCAGTATAATAATGCACTTGGTCCATACAAAGGTGGTATTCGGTTCCATCCTGAAGAAACAATAGACACCGTTCGCGCACTTGCCGCATGGATGACCTGGAAAGGATCTGTTCTTGGCCTGCCCCTTGGTGGAGGAAAAGGAGGAGTTATCTGTAATCCGAAGGAAATGTCCGAGGGTGAACTGGAACGGTTGAGCCGTGGGTATATTCGTGCACTCTGGCAGCACATTGGACCAGATATGGATGTTCCGGCACCTGATGTCTATACCACCGGTCAGATCATGGCATGGATGATGGATGAGTACTCCGTTATCAGCGGAAAGAATCAGTATGGTGTTGTCACTGGTAAGCCGATCGTTGTTGGTGGATCCCTTGGTCGTGGAGATGCAACCGCAAAAGGTGGTATGTATACCCTTCGTGAAGCTGCAAAAGAGCTTAAGCTTGATCTCTCCAAGGCAAAAGTAGCCGTCCTTGGTTTTGGAAATGCAGGGACATTTGCAGCAACACTTGCCCAGGAAATGTTTGGATCAAAGATTGTGGCAGTCACCGACTCAAAGGGTGGTGTGTATGATGAGAATGGTCTTGACATCGATGCATTAGCCGACCATAAGAACAAAACCCGCTCTGTCATCGGATTCAAGGGATTAAAGACTCTGACCAATGAGGATGTCCTCGCTCTTCCGGTTGATATCATCGTTGCAGCTGCACCTGACGAGGGAGCAATCAATGGAAAAGTTGCAGCAACCATCAAGGCACGGGTCATCTGTGAACTTGCAAACGGGCCGACAACCCCTGAAGGGGATGAAACCCTCCATAAAAACGGTGTTCATGTCATACCTGATTTCCTCTGCAATGCCGGTGGAGTGACTGTTTCGTATTATGAAATGGTCCAGAATATGTACATGCACTACTGGTCACTTGATGAAGTATACGCAAAACTTGACAAGGCAATGACCAAATCATACCACGAAGTTCTTGCCGCCTCAAAAGAATACAAGATTAACATGCGTCAGGCTGCATATGTTGTTGCAGTCAAGCGTGTTGTTGAGGCAATGAAAGTTCGTGGCTGGGTATAACTAAATATCAACTCTTTTTTTCCGAATCGGTATGTAGCAGAAGTTACAACGATTTCGTATTTTATGTAAACATTCCGCGACCAGGTTCGGGATTATCTGTTCAGAAAAACTAAGGGATCACATCAATACTGTTCCTTCATCCATTATTGCAGAGATATCTTCAGGGAGGCAATTACACGGTGAGAAGTCGTGAGATTTTTCATCCCAAAAAGCAATCCGGCGACCATCGATAACCATTAACCTCTGGATGCTGAAGGGTGGAATGGTGAGGAGTTTTCTGTTATCAGGACATACAGGTATTTAGATGAGGTTCTTCAATACCGCCGGACCGGTAAATTGTGAGAAGCACTATTGTCTCCCGCCTCTTAACCGGTTTAATCTTCCTGACATACTCTCTCTCATCAGTCAGGAGAAATATTTTGTCCTACATGCACCCAGGCAGAGTGGGAAAACCTCATGCCTGCTTTCATGTGCTGAATACTTCAAT
This sequence comes from uncultured Methanospirillum sp., assembly GCA_964515765.1. Classification (GTDB taxonomy): domain Archaea; phylum Halobacteriota; class Methanomicrobia; order Methanomicrobiales; family Methanospirillaceae; genus Methanospirillum. The sequence goes on from CAZEWE010000014.1 coordinate 4,515, forward strand.
AAAGACGGGCGGTATTATGCACTCTATACAAATGTTGAGGCCGGCCAGGCTGCCCGGGAAGATGTCATGTTAGCGATGCGGGCTATCCTCTATGGGATGCTCCAGAGAATGGACATTCATCTTCCAAATCTTATCTCAACAGGTGAACTTGAGCAGATAATTCTTGATAATGGCCCGTTTGGTGCTATGGCAACCTTTTTTACCAGATTATCTAACAGACTGGATAAACCACTCATCCTGATGATAGATGAGATCGATGCACTTATCGGCGATACTCTGATATCAGTTCTCAGGCAGATTCGATCGGGGTATGATACTCGTCCTCTTCATTTTCCATCATCCATCATCCTTTGCGGAGTTCGTGATGTTCGAGACTACCGTATCCATTCGG
>CAZEWE010000014.1:5005-27634 GCA_964515765.1 uncultured Methanospirillum sp.
AAGAGGTGTATCTGCTCATTTTTGACCGGGATAAAAAGAAAAATTGGGATGAGAAAATTTTTACAGATATTATTGAGCATCAGGGGAGAAAGGTTACGGTATTTGGGATGTGACCGGGGAACAACTCTTCATCTCTGGTAAAATATATCCTCTTGGATGCATCAAACCTGGCATCCAGAGGGGAGCAATACAACACTCTCTGGAGGAGTGGGAGCGAACCCTGGCAGAGAGCCCCATACCTAGCCCGTCATTGTCTGTGTTGGTAAGATTCTGCAAGATGATTTTTTTTAATAATTTATGATCCAGGCGGTTGTTTTACCGGGGCTGAGAAACAATACTGGGACAATTCATCGATCAATTTTATTGCGACCTGGTATCCAAGTTCAGGTTCAAGGGACTCAAGCCATATATAAAAACCGACCTTCGGGGGGGTTTTCCGTTCATATTTAAAAGTCCCCTGACCATCAAAGACCATCTTGTAATATTCCTTCTTCTGCCTCGGCTTCAGGTATATCAGGGGGCTGTAGTCAGGGATATCAGCGGCAAGAATGATCTTTGAAAATTGGGCCTGCAGATCATCTGCAGTATACTCCTTATCCCGGTATACAAACCTGTACCGCTCACACAAACGTTTGGCGGTTGAAGGAAAAAGTCTCCCAAACAGGATCTTTTTAACCAATGTGTGGGTCCGGTAGGGTGACGGAAGATCAATGATTCCTTCTCCTCCCAGATGGGTGAATACCCACTCCCGCTCCATGTCATGAAATTGTTTGTATGGAAAGGGTGCGGCGGTGATAAGATCTGTTGATAAGCAGGTCTTACCAGCCGGAAGGAAGGGTTTTTGTGACTGTTTATTCCATGTTCCTGCGATATGTTTTCTGAAGTTATCACAGGAACGGGTGCACAAAGAGATATGCTCCTCTGAGCCGAGGACTTTTCTTCCACCCTTGTAATTAGTCAGAGGAAATGAGGTGACCAGAATAAAGGTGACTGCTTTCTGGTTGAAAAAGTATCTTATCACCTGTTTTTTATAGTAAATCTCCTGGAGAAAATCCTTTAAGTCCGACGGGGAGGTGACGACCTCAACAAAAATGACCGATCCGTCCGGTTTAGTCATCAGCAGATCAAACTCTGCAAGATCCTGTCCGTTCCCCCTAATGGTGATGTCACCGTTCCGTGAATAAAAAAAACCATTCTGACCGAGAGCAGGGAAGGGATTTCTTCCTTTCACATCCGCTCCTTTGAGGACGACAGCCTTGATAGCATCTGTCTTGTCTGCGATATCAAGGAAGAGCTCATAGGTGATCATCTCAAACCACCGCCCCTCTGCGGATCGCATGTAGGATATCTCGTCTGAAAAGAGATTTTTCTTCTCAAGTCGCGAGAGATGCCGGAGTGCCCGTTGAGCATGTTCTCTTCGCGGCTGACACAGTTTATGATGTGATTCTATCCATTGTGCGAGATCATCCATTATTTCCTGACACTATCCTCCATATTCCGCTTGGTATGGTATTGTACAAAAAAATCATCCTGAATATTTTTCTCCAGAACCGGAGATGGACAATTCCTTTAAAAATACACCATGATGGCTGATATAAGTTATTCCCGCGCAGCACCTGATTTTTAAGATCCGGTGTTATGAGAACGGATCTCTGTTTACTATGGGAATTATGCACCAGTTATCAGAGAAAAATTGGATAATATTTATATGGTAAAACATCCTTCTAATAGTGCTACAGATCAGTGACTAACGGGGTTCGTAGCTCAGTTAGGCAGAGCGCCTGGCTTTTAACCAGGTGGTCGGGGGTTCAAATCCCCTCGAGCCCGCTCCACGACAGTTGTGGTCTTTTGTGCAGATTTTTTACCGAAACGCGTTTCCAGGGGGTATGGCGTGTCCGCCGAGCTGAACGTACTGAAACATGAGATGGTACCAGAACACAGTATCATGAGCGAAGAAGATGTAAAAAACCTTTATGCTCGATACCAGATCGGACCCGAACAATTGCCGAAGATGTATCATGATGATCCGGCAGTATTGTCAATAGGGGCCAGAATTAGTGACGTAATCAAAATCGTCCGAAAAAGTATGACTGCCGGCCGTGCAGAATCGTATCGTCTGGTAGTAAGACGACCCAAAAAATAACCTTCCGGGGCTGATCTGTTGATAGATTTAAGTATACTTTCTCAATCTTACTTTTCCCGTGAACATGTAGCCCGTCACCAGCTTGACTCATACAATCATTTTCTTCTCAACAATCTCCAGAAGGTCGTTGATGAGCAGCGGGTAATTGAGACGGATATTGAAACACGAGGAAAAGGGAATGAACCGGTCTCTGTAGAACTTGGAGACCTGAAAATTTTAAAACCGCTGGTCCGTGAAGCAGATGGTTCCCAGTCGGAACTGTATCCAGGCGAGGCACGGCTGCGCAACATCACCTACGCAGCACCGATTCAGCTTGACCTGACTCTTGTTCAGGGAGGAGTCAGACATGAGCCGGTAACTGCAACCATCGGACAATTGCCGATCATGGTGGGTTCTGTTGCCTGCAATCTGGCGGGCATGACGGACGAGGAACGGACTTCTCATGGAGAGGATCCCCTTGACCCCGGTGGCTATTTTATTGTAAACGGGACTGAGCGGGTGCTCATGACGCTTGAGGATCTTGCCTCAAACAAGATCATGACCGAATATACCGAGCGGTACAATGAGCGGATTTATGTTGCCAAGGTGTTCTCTCAGTTCCGTGGATATCGTGCCCTCGTCGTTGTCGAGCGGAACCGGAAAAACCTTCTTGAAGTGACCTTCCCATCTGTTGCCGGTCACCTTCGGTTTGTTGATATGATGCGGGCGCTTGGTATGACCAGTGATGCTGATGTTGTCCGGGCAGTCTCGACCGATGAAGAGATCCTCACGTTCATGATGCAGAACCTTGAGGAGAGCGAGTGTGAGACGGTTGAATGTGGTGTCATGTATGTCGGAAAGAAGCTGGCACCCAACCAGACCCGTGATTATCAACGCAAACGGGCGGAGTTTGTTCTTGACAACTATCTCCTTCCACACCTCAACTACCTGATGCCCCGGAATGTGGACGAAGAGGATGAGGAGTGCATGAGAATTGTGCATTCTGTACGGCTTGCAAAGGCTCACTTCCTGGGTCGTATGGCTGAGGCCTGTTTTGACCTGGTTCTTGACCGGCGTCGTATCGATGACAAGGACCACTACGCAAATAAGCGGCTGAAACTGGCCGGAGACTTAATGGAAGATCTCTTCCGTATCTCTCTGAACCGGCTGACCCGTGATGTCAAATACCAGCTGGAGCGTGCCAGTATGAGACATCGTGACCTCTCGATTGCCACCGCAGTCCGTGCAGATGTGCTGACCGAGCGTCTTCTCCATCCGCTTGCAACTGGTAACTGGGTCGGTGGAAGGACTGGTGTGTCACAGCTGCTTGACCGCGTTGATCACATGAGTGTCCTCTCGCACTTACGAAGAGTTATTTCTCCGCTCTCCCGTTCCCAGCCTCACTTCGAGGCCCGTGATCTGCACCCGACCCAGTGGGGTCGTATCTGTCCGAGTGAAACCCCTGAAGGACCAAATTGTGGTCTGGTGAAAAACTTCGCCCAGATGGTGGAGATCAGCAAAGGTGTCCATTCTGATGAAGAGATTGTACGGATGCTCTATGGCATGGGTGTTGAGAGGATAGGAGTTGAGATCTGATGATTTCCACACAGTCCAGGGTTTTCGTTGATGGAGCACTTATTGGTCTGGTAGATGATCCAAAGGCTCTTGTCGCACAAATCCGTGCCATGAGACGGCAGGGTGTTATCTCCACCGAGGTTAATTGCTCGTTTAAGGAGTTTAACGGAGACATCATCATTCATACCGATCGTGGGCGGGCACGACGGCCTCTTATTGTTCTTGAGAATGGTGTCCCGACCATTCCTGATGAAGAAGTTCAAAAACTGAAAAATAAAGAGATTGAGTTTGTCGATCTCATCAAAAAGGGTTATATCGAGCTGATTGATGCAGAAGAGGAAGAAGACCTGAATATTGCAATCAAGCCGGAAAATATCACCCCGGCACATACTCATCTTGAAGTTGATCCCTCTCTCATCCTCGGAATCGGAGCAGCACACGTACCATTCCCAGAGCACAATGCGTCTCCCCGTGTCACCATGGGAGCAGGAATGGTCAAGCAGGCACTCGGATTTGGCTGTGCAAATATGAAGCTCCGGCCGGATACCCGTGGGCACCTGCTTCACTATGTTCAAAAACCCCTGGTATATACGCAGACCTCTGATGTTATCGGTTCAGATGACCGGGCGGCAGGTCAGAACTTTGTTGTTGCCATCCTCTCGTATGAAGGATATAACATTGAAGATGCTCTGATCTTCAACAAGGCATCAATTGACCGTGGTGTCGGACGTTCACACTTTTTCAGAACCTATGAAGGAGAAGAACGCCGGTATCCCGGTGGACAGATTGACCGTATTGAAGTCCCTGATGAAGAGGTAACCGGAGCACACGGTTCTGATTACTATGCCAACCTTGATGATGACGGGATCATCAATCCCGAAACCGTTGTCAGAGAGAAGGATGTCATCATCGGTAAGACTTCTCCACCACGTTTCCTTGAAGAACCAACCTCTGAGCTGATTACGGTTGAAAAGCGCCGTGACACCTCAGTGACCATGCGATCCAACGAACATGGTATTGTTGACACGGTGATTCTGACCGAAGGAGAAAACAACTCCAAACTGGTCAAGGTCAGAACCCGTGATCTCCGTGTCCCGGAAGTCGGAGACAAATTTGCATCACGACACGGACAGAAGGGAGTCGTCGGGCTTATCACTCCAAGTGTTGACATGCCATTCACCGCAGGCGGACTGACACCTGACCTGGTCATTAACCCTCATGCAATCCCGTCCCGTATGACCATCGGTCACATGCTTGAGATGCTTGGTGGGAAAGTCGGCTCTCTTGAGGGACGTCGTATTTCTAGCACGGCATTCTCCGGAGAACGTGAAGAAAACCTTCGCGCTTCCCTGAAAAAGTTCGGATTCTCACACACCGGTCGGGAAGCCATGTGGGATGGTATCACCGGAAGACGGTTCTTTGCAGATATCTATGTCGGTGTCATTTACTACCAGAAACTCTACCACATGGTTTCATCCAAGATGCATGCCCGTTCCAGAGGTCCGGTGCAGGTTCTTACCCGGCAGCCGACAGAAGGTCGTGCCCGTGAAGGAGGTCTGCGTTTCGGAGAAATGGAGCGTGATGTCATGATCGGTCATGGTGCAGCCATGGCTCTGAAGGAACGTCTGCTTGAAGAATCCGACAAGGTCACCGAGTATGTGTGTGCCCGGTGTGGTATGGTTGCCATGCTGGACCGGAAACAGAATATTACCCGATGTCTCAATTGTGGCAGCGAGACTGATATCTACCCGGTTGAGATGTCGTATGCATTCAAATTACTCCTTGATGAGATGAAGAGTATGACTATTGCTCCCCGTCTCAACCTCGAGGATGTTGTTTAAGGAGGAGAGAAGCAATGCCAAGTCCTAAACGGATCGGGAAGATCGAGTTCGGTCTCCTCTCCCCGAAAGAAATCCGACAGATGAGTGTCAGAAAGATCATCTGGGCGGATACCTACGATGATGACGGGTTCCCCTATCCCCAGGGTCTGATGGATCTGCATCTCGGTGTGATTGATCCAGGTCTCCGGTGCAAGACCTGCAGCCAGAAAGCAGGCGAGTGTCCCGGACACTTTGGTCACATCGAGCTGGCAAAGCCGGTCATCCATGTCGGGTATACACGGCTTATCAGAAAACTGCTCCGTGTCACCTGCAGGGAGTGTGGCCGTCTCCTTCTGTCTGATGAAGAGATCGAAAAGATCATCGGACCAGAAGAAGAGATGGGAACTGACTCGGTCAGTGAGAAGGATGTGAAAAAGGAACGTATCTGTCCGCACTGTGGTGAGCAGCAGCTGAAGATCAACTTTGAAAAGCCTACCACATTTGCCGAGATTACAACCGATGACCGGGGAAAGAAGGTAGAGAACAAACTTACCCCTGCTGATATCCGTGCACGTCTTGAAAAGATTCCTGATGATGACCTGCAGAAACTTGGAATCATCGGGAGTGTAGCCCGTCCTGAATGGACCATCATGACTGTGCTTCCGGTCCCTCCGGTCACCATGCGGCCATCTATTATCCTTGAGAATGGTCAGCGGTCTGAAGACGATCTGACGCACAAACTCGTCGATATCATAAGAATTAACCAGCGGTTCAAGGAAAACCAGGATGCAGGAGCACCTCAGCTGATTATTGAAGATCTCTGGGAACTTCTGCAGTACCATGTGACCACCTATATCGATAACGAGGTCGCTGGTTGTCCACCTGCACGTCACCGGTCAGGTCGTCCGCTCAAGACCCTCTCCCAGCGTCTGAAAGGAAAAGACGGGCGTTTCAGAGGTAGTTTATCCGGTAAGCGTGTCAACTTCTCATCCCGTACCGTTATCTCTCCGGATCCAAACCTCTCGGTCAACGAAGTCGGTATTCCACAAAAGATTGCAAACGAGATGACTATTCCTGTTCAGGTCACGGTCTTTAATATTGATGAACTCCGCCGGATTGTCAGGGTCGGGCCGGAGCGTCCAAATCTCAAGGCCCCCTGCGGTGCGAACTATGTCATCAGACCAGATAAGCGTCGTATCCGTCTGGTAAAAGGAACCGGGACAGATGACGGGAACCTTGACTTTGTTGCCGATCAGATCGAGGTCGGATGGATTGTCGAGCGTCATCTCCGTGACGGGGATATTGTGCTCTTTAACCGACAGCCATCACTTCACCGGATGTCTATCATGGCCCACTGGGTCAGGCTCATGGACGGCAAGACTTTCCGTCTGAACCCCGCAGTTTGTCCTCCATATAACGCGGATTTTGATGGGGATGAAATGAACCTGCATATCCCCCAGACCGAAGAGGCAAGGGTTGAAGCAGCCATGCTTGCAGCAGTGCAGGAGAATATTCTTTCACCCCGTTTTGGCGGACCGATCATCGGTGGTATCCACGACCACATATCTGGCATCTTCCTTCTGACTCACACACTCCGGTGGTTTACTAAAGAAGAGACCATTGATCTTCTCAAAAATAACAAGATAGATCGCCTTGGTGAACCCGGAAAAATTGAGAATGATATAAAATACTGGTCCAATAAGCAGATATTCTCAAAGATCCTCCCTGACGATCTGAACATGGTATTCCGTGCATCATCCTGTAAGGGCTGCGATGAATGTCAGCGGATTGATTGTGATCGTGATGCATATGTGCAGATCATTGACGGTGAGTTAACATCCGGTGTTATCGATAAGAAAGCAGTCGGTGCATTCGACGGAGCAATTCTTCACCGTATCATCAGACAGTACGGATATGAACGTGCTGCCCGGTTCATCGATGATATGACCCGTCTCTCCATTCGTGCAATCATGCATGATGGGTTCACCTTTGCGATCGATGATGAAGATCTCTCCAAGAGTGATTATGGTCAGATTCGTGAGGTTCTTGAACGTGCCGCCCAGGATGTGGAGCGTCGTATCCAGATCTTCGAGGATGGTCAGCTCGAACCCATGCCAGGCAGAACTCCGGAAGAGACCCTTGAGATGCAGATCATGCAGGTACTTGGAAAGGCTCGTGATAACACGGGAGAGATTGCAGGCCGGCATCTTGGTCTGTCCAACTCCGCCGTGGTCATGGCCGTCTCCGGTGCCAGAGGTTCGATGCTGAACCTGACCCAGATGGCCGGTTGTGTCGGTCAGCAGGCGGTTCGTGGTGAGCGTATCATGCGAGGGTACGAGGACCGGACTCTTCCCCATTTCAAGAAAGATGACCGGGGAGCAATGGCACACGGGTTTGTTATGAACAGTTACAAATCCGGTCTGGACCCGACTGAATTCTTCTTCCATGCAATCGGAGGTCGTGAAGGTCTTGTGGATACTGCAGTCAGAACATCGCAGTCTGGTTATCTCCAGCGGAGGATGATTAACGCGCTGCAGGATCTGAAAGTAGCCTATGACATGACCGTCAGAACCACCGGAGGCAGAATCATTCAGTTCGAATATGGTGAGGATTCAACCGATCCGATGAAGAGTTCATTTGGTGAACCGGTGGATGTCGAAGGAATTGTAAGCAACATCCTCAAGGAGGAGATTTAATGGAAGAGTTGAAGATCCCCTCTGAAGCAGCAGCAGCAGTTCTCCGGTATTTTGATGAGCACAAAGTCAGGAAGAAATTTCCGGATGATGTTCCTGAACATATCCGCGAAGTGCTCATTGAAATGGTTGAGTTCCGGATGAAGGAAGAGGATGAGGAGGCAGAAGATACCATCGATGACCAGATGTTCATCGCAAAGATGGAAGACCTCATCCATGCGGAAAAATTCTATGACTGGCTGATGGAGAGTTTTACTCCTCTTGTCGTTTCATCTGAAGATGATGAGGATATCATACTTCCCCAGACAATTATTACTCCCTCCGCCCGTCCGCGACTCACCACCCTTGATAAAAAATCCATGGAAGTCAGAGAGCACTTCTCTGATTACCAGATGACCGTTGAGAAGATCAGTTCGATCCCTGAGCGGATTGAGAAGATTCTCAAAGATCGGATCAAGGATATCAAGCGGGAAGAAAACCCGAACTTCAGGCTTACCCAGAAGCAGTACACGGTCTTTCTGACTGATCTTCTCAAGAAGGGCGACTTTGAAGACTGGATTATGCGGACATTCCCGCTTCCGGCAGACATGGAACAGGAGGTCTTCACCGTCAGAAAGGCTGTTCCGGAAGAAGAGATCAAGATCCCTGACTGGGTTGATGCTGTAGCATTTGAGGGATTGAACCGGTTTGAGCAGGATAAATTCCGTGCGTTGCTCCGGGATCACCTCTCTTCGCTGAATGAGCTGGTTGAGCATCCACAGGTAACTCAGCGGATGTCAAAGCGGTTCTTTGAGCTCATCGCCATCGGGCTTCCGCACCGGACCAACACTACCCTTGCCAAGATCATCATTGCACGGGAGATTGATGGTCTGAATGATCCAACGCGGATTGTAACCGACGATCATTATTCCAGGATTCTGGCCCAGATGGTCAAGGAATATAAGCACACCAGGATCGAGCCTTGTGAAGCGGTCGGGGTCGTTGCTGCTCAGTCGATTGGTGAACCGGGTACGCAGATGACGATGCGTACCTTCCACTACGCGGGTGTGGCTGAAATTAACGTTACCTTAGGTCTTCCCCGTCTGATTGAGATCATGGATGCCCGAAAGGAGCCATCCACGCCAACCATGACCATCTATCTCCGTGAGGGGTACTCAACTGATCGAGACAAAGCACGGCAGGTATCCTGGCAGATTGAGGCAGCTCCGCTTCAGGAGTTTGGAGACATTACCACTGATATGGCAAATATGCAGATCGTGGTTCATGTCAACAAGGCGGTCTGTGAGAAACGGAAGATCTCTGTCCGGGAGATTCTTGAGATTGGACCTAAGAAGATCAAGGAACGAAGACACTATCGTGACTTTGACTTTGAGACAAATGAGTCTGAAGGTCTCCTGATATTCCTTCCAAAGGACCGGGGAAGTTATCAGAACCTGTTCCAGCTGAAAGAGCATGTGCGAAATGTCATTGTTCAGGGTATTGATGACATTGAGCGTGTTGTGGTCAGGAAAGAGTCCGGAGAATATATCCTCTACACTGAAGGATCAAACCTGAAGGATGTGTTTGCGATTCGGGGTGTTGATACGACCCGGACCAGGACCAACAACATTAATGAGATCTCACAGGTTCTGGGTGTTGAAGCAGCCCGAAATGCCATCATCAATGAAGCACTGGCAACCCTTGGTGAACAGGGTATCATGGTTGATGTGCGCCACATCATGCTCGTTGCTGACATGATGTGCATGGAAGGTGAAGTAAAGCAGATCGGACGTCACGGTATTGCCGGAGAGAAGGAATCCGTTCTTTCCCGTGCAGCATTCGAAGTGACCGTGAACCATCTCCTGGATGCGGCAGTAGCCCACGAGGCTGATATCCTCTGTGGTGTGACCGAAAACGTTATTGTTGGTCAGCCAATTCAGCTCGGAACAGGGGATGTTAAATTAGTAGTAAAGCAGAAAGTATAGGGGTATCTGATATGGATTTCAATACATCGCTGAGACGTGCAATTAAGACCGGGAAGGTCATCCTTGGTCAGAATGAGACAAAAGACAGCATAGAAAAGGGATCTGCAAAGCTTGTCGTCGTTGCGGCAAACTGCCCTGCAGAGTTCTCAGGCTACCTTTCCGGAAAGGATGGAGTAAAGACGTATACTTTTGAAGGGTCAGGCGTCCAGCTTGGTCGTGCCTGTGGTAAACCCTTTATTGTGAGCGCACTTGCAATTGAAGAGTCCGGCGACTCTGACATTCTTACCCTTTCCCGGTAACGAGGCTGCATGGGAGTAGTCCTGAATGAAGAGACAATCGCACTTATCGCCCAGTTTGAAAAAATCACCGGGGCCGGAAGTCGCGATGTTATTGATGATGGTGACGATGACCGTCTCATTTTCATTGTAAATCCCGGTGATATGGGATACGCGATTGGGAAAAAAGGCGTCAATATTAAAAAAGCATCAGAATCTTTCGGTAAAAGGATAGAGGCTGTGGAGTATTCTGACGATCCGGCCCAGTTCATCAGGAACTGCTTCCATCCGGCCCAGGTGAAAGAGGTACAGTTTTCAGATTATCATGGCGACCAGATCGCTCATGTTGTCATCCGGGATGAAGATCGTGGCCGGGCAATTGGGAAGGCCGGAAAAAACCTGAACCGGACCAAGATGCTGGCAATGAGAGAACACGATATTCAGAATATCATTATTGAATAACCGGACCACATCTCTCTTTTTTTCTTATTCATAATCTTGAAATAGGTGGCAGTAGGATTCACTCATATGGCTCTTCATATGAGAACATGGAAATGGGTCCTCTGCGGAGTACTACTCATTGTATTATTAACTGGTTTTCTGTCAGTTGCGTGTGAAACCACCATCCCGGCTGAAGCAGACAAAACCCAGCAGCCACCAGCAAATCTCTCTGTCTCAGTGCAACTGAATCAGGAAGGGACATTTACTACAGCAATTTTCCGGGGAGGGTTTGGGCAGACACTGCTTAAGAACATCAAAATGGAATTGACGACACCTGAGGGAGAGAAATCCGTGGGGGAACTCACTAATGTAATCGGCGATTCTGTTGTTCTGAAAGGATCAGGTTGTGGAGATATGGTGACAGGGACTGCGTATTTCATGAATGGAATGAGTTATGTCATCCTGAATGAAAAGATGCAGTATATCGTTGGTATCTGTCCCGTAGATAAGGCGCATGTCTCTGATCCGTGTGCAGAAATCGCAGCCTCTCCTTCATTAAAACCTGATCAGATTCAGGAAATTCCTGCTAATAAATCGGTAATAATCCAGACCAACGTGGATGTAAGCCTTATTGAGGTTATGTTCAGGGGAGGATTTGGACAAAATCTGATAAAAAACCTGGATATTACACGAGTTGGACCGGATGGATCCCAGGAGACCAAGAAACTTGGAAACCAGGTCGGTGATCAGGTTACCTTTACCGCCACAAACAATTGCATGGATCGGGTATATGCTGATGTCTCCCTTATTGACGGTACAATGTATCATTTCTATGATGAAGTGATCCACATCAGCAGACTCTAACCCAATTAATTTTTAAAAAAAGGAGCGGACCTGGAGGGATTCGAACCCCCGACATTCGGGTTAGAAGCCCGACGCTATATCCTGGCTAAGCCACAGGTCCAAAGACGTGCCTTATGTTGTTAACATCAGTACCTGATAATAGTAGCGTAACCAGAAGGGGAGGGTGTGGGTATCACCCTGCATGAAAAGCCACTGGCCGGACCACATCAACAATTCTGGGCTCAGTAATTGAGCATCTGGTAACATTTGCACGAATTGTTGTTTTCGAGAGGAATTTTACTTTCACCCGTGCAGCAAGTTTCTCGCGCTCCATGATGTGATACCCGGACCCCGACTCAACGGTATGTTTCATGGTAATTGCAACGGAAATGACTTCAACAACAATTCCCGTATCACCCACAGTAACATCTTCGCAATCAACGGTAGTCAGAAAAATCTGTGAACCTGGTGTCACCTGTGTGAGAGATATGACATTGTGTGCACTGGTAAGTTCAACAGTCCGTGGAATACCTTTTTTCAGTTCATCGATAACCTGGGGAAAGATCCCGGTAAGTGCAATACATTCCATGGTTATCACCCATACATCGGCAGTTGCGGCTCTTTCCTGACCGGTTGTTCCTCAGCGGTCTGGACATCTTCAGCCAGTCTGTGCATCTGCGCTTCAATCTCCTCAGCCTGTTCAATAAGACCTGCCGTTTCAATCTGCAGATCATACAGAATATTTAGAACATCAACTGTTTTCGCAGCAGCCCGGGGATCAGGTGCATTGATGGTCTCACCTAAAAGACCAATGCCAGGGATCCCCCGTATCTTACATTCTGTAAGTATGCTGCTGGCAATACCCGAAATACTTCCAATAGGGAGCCGGATTGCAGATTCACTAAGTCTGTCCAGAAGTGATTTTTCTGTTGCAACTGAGAAAACCCGCTTCTCCGGTTCATTCGTAATGATTCCAGCCAGAGTTACGACTTCAGACACTTTGAAAGGAGCAAGCCAGTCAAGGATGGCATTTGAGACTTCATAACAGATCTGGGGATGAATGGGAATGTCTGCAAGAATCGCTACAAATTTTTCCTTTTCATAAATTCTCACCGGAACAGCAATGACGCCCTCTGACATCATCGCCATCGGCGGGAAATATTTACTGGTCATAGTCCCGATTGATTCAAATCCGAGTTTTTCGACCATATAAGAGAGCGCGATACTTCCTACAAGACCACTTCCCGGAAATCCGATTAAAATGGCGGAACCTTCGGAAGTGAGAGGCCGGGCCTGAACAATAACGTCAGGTATCTGGCTGGGGGTCATATATCAAAGATAGGAGGATGAAGAAGATAGGTCTGTCGCACCGATACGAAAGGACATATCAAACGGTACTTATCCCAGCAGGACGAACTTTTCTTTATACTGATGAGAATACCGGAATACGGGTGGAATCAAAAACCGGAGATAATACCGATTATTCTCTGCCTGCTAATCATAATGTTCCTGTGTGTATCTGGTTGTGTCCGGCCGGATACCGGATTTACCGTTCGCCCTGAATCATTCAGAAAGCCACCTGATGTATATGCGAATGAAAGCACCTCCGGGGTAACCATGGCTGTTGGAGATACCATGCTGGTTTCGTATCCATGGACCCCGGAAGATGGCAGGTACTGGAGGGTCTCTGCGACAGAGGGACTATTTGTCACCGGTGACCGGTATACTCCCTTTCCACCAGGCATTCCAGTTGAAATATCAGGAACCCGGGAATGGATGGTACGTGCAACCTCCCCCGGCGTTCAGACCTTTATTGGCACTTTGAGACCGAGAACTACATCCTGGAACCAGGAAACCATCCAGCAGAAGATTACCGTCACAGTTCTGGCTGAGAAAAACAAAAGCACATGACACGTATGAGATGTGGAGTAGCCGGAAAATTATTGCTGATAATGGTGCTGCTTACCAGCCTCATCTTTACCGTTATTGGCGGGATCTCCTGGATTGTGATGGGCAATCTGGGTAATTATGCAACACAGTCCAGTCTCGCCCTTGGGGAGAGGGCCATTGGGGAGAGTACGACCGCTCTGGAAGAGGACGCAGAGATCTATCTTCTCCGGCTTGCAACAGACCAGGCAGAGATCACGGATATGGTCTTTGAACGGATCATATCCGAGATGAATGTGCTCAATGACTATGGGAAAGAGATTATCAAAGGGAGTAATGGTACTTCTGTCACGTGGTATACTCGTGATACAAGACCTGAAAAACCGGGTGAAACTGGAGTCATTCATCTCTCTCCCGGAACATCAGCCGAGCAGCTCAAGGATGAAATCACGGCACTGAGTTCATTCCAGTCTGTTTTCAATACTCTTTTCCATGCAGATAACCGGCTTACTGCTCTGTATGTTACCTCATCTTCAGGAGTCACGTTCATCTTTCCCTGGACTCCCCGGGTTGATCCCACCTTTGAACCACGATCGAGAAGCTGGTTTGTGGATGCTGTGAATAGTTCTCAGTTTGTGTGGTCTGATCCATACGTCGATGTGCTTGGAAACGGCCTTACCATCACCTGCTCAAAAGCAGTACAAAGTCCAGATAAAACCCGGACGTGGGTCATTGGTTCTGATATTACCATCGAAACGATAAACTACCGGATCATTACCACCCAGCTTGGTGAAGACGGGTATGCCTTCCTTATAAATCAGCGGGGGGATGTTCTCTCACGGCCTGGCCTTGGTGCTGGAGAGACCAGGTGGGATGAGTCATATGAGATAGAGAATCTTCTGCAGAGTGAGAATGAAGATCTCAAAAAGGTTGCAGAGGAGATGACTATGGGTCTTTCCGGTGTCAGCCGGTGCAGGTTTGCAGAAGGAGACAAATATATTGCATATGCCCCGGTGAAGAGTGTCGGATGGAGCATCGGCCTTGTTCTGCCGGTAGAACAGGTTGTCGGACCGGCTGATATTACCGGTTCAGTCATTCGCTCGGCAAGTGAAGAGACTCATTCTCACATCACCGAACAGATGTCCCTTTTACAAACGATTCTCATTGCAAGTTTCATCCTCCTCTTCATCGGAGTGACCGGTATTGCAATATTCTTCTCAAAAATTATCACCGGTCCGGTTATGATTCTCAGCGAGGGTGCCAGAAGAATTGGCAATGGAGATCTACAAACTCCGGTTGATATACAGACTGGAGATGAGTTTGAGGAACTGGCCGGCGCCTTTAACCGGATGACACATGACCTTCGTAATTACATCGTGGAGCTTCGGAGGACTACGGCAGAGAAGGAACGATTTACAAGAGAGCTTGAGATCGCCCAGGGAATTCAGCAGAGTTTTCTCCCTGATAGTGTCCCTGAAATTCCTGGCATGGAACTTGCGGTTTTTTCAAGTCCGGCTCTTGAGGTCGGAGGTGACTTTTACGACTTTATCCCGGTCGGTGATGATGAATGGGGACTTGTTATCGCCGATGTGAGTGGGAAAGGTGTTCCGGCAGCCCTGTTCATGGCCCTCTCCCGAACCCTTATCAGAGTTAGTGCTACCAGGAAAAGCTCCCCTGCCATTGCAATCACTGAAGCCAACTCCCTCATCTGCCGCGACTCAAAGGCCAGTATGTTTGTAACGCTCTTTTACCTGGTTATTGACTCCTTAAAGCGGCAGATTACCTATGTCAATGCCGGTCATAATCCTCCCCTGATGCTGACCGGCGGGAACCTGAATGATATTACTCTCTTAAAGGCTGAGGGGATCGCCCTTGGAATTATTGATGATATTGACCTTGGTTCAGTGACAGTGGATCTGAAAAAGGGGGATATGGTCGCACTTTATACCGATGGTGTGACTGAAGCCATGAACAAGGACGGGGAGGAGTACGGAATGGATAGGTTTTCTGATGTTCTGAAACAGAACAGGGACCTTGCCCTGTCCGGAGTCATTGATGCAATAAAGGCATCGATAAAAGAGTTTACGAGAGATACACCCCAGTCAGATGATATTACTCTTATCCTGATCAGGGCCTCCTGATTCATCATTTTGTTTTGGAAACTGGAGGATGATCTCTTCATCACCGGGCTTTGGCAGTTTCACAATCTTTCCCCCTGCATATCTGACGGTTCGCAAAAGTGCCCGTGAAAGAGGGAGTTCAGGTTTCCAGTTTTTTCCTATCGGGGTGATCGCAATATGTACTGAATCTTCTTTTAGAAGAATCTGAACACTGACAATATCAGCACCATACATCCGGTAGTAGTCGGTCAATGCGCTGAAAATATCTGACAGCCGATCAGCATCCGCATATATGAGTTGCACTGAATCCGGAGCCCTGATTGAGAACCTGATCTCGTTGCGGCTTTGATATTCTGCAAGTCTGCTCAGTAACACTTTTCGAAAACTGATTGCATCATCAGTAGATAGTAATAGTTCATCATCGGTTATGGCACAGGAGTTTTGTTTCACTATAAGATCGTTCAGGATTTGTACCGGGTCACATGATGTGAGTGTTGCAGTGGGAATTACTCCCTGCATAGTGGATAAGAGATCTGAAAATAATCTGGTTGTCCGACGGACCAGGGAGGGATCGACCAGGTGCTCAATGGTATGGCCGGGAAGAAATGACCTGATCTTTTGAAGTGTCTGTAATGCTTTGATAATTAACTGGAGTTCTGATACTTTTCTCTCCTGAAATTCCCTGTAATATGCAGTAAATCCATCAAGAATAAATTCAATCTCGTCAACCGGGACTGCCTGTTCCAGCTCCTGTGCAGTTTCATATTCTTCAAGCTCTTCGAGATGATAGCGAAGGAGCATGATTCTTCCGGCAACAATTGGAAAGAGTTTATATGCCTCATCCATGAGATCCATGGCATGCCGCATGGAGAGATTCACCCGGCCTTTGTCAAAGAGCGCTACGTCTGGTAAGTTCTCATGAGATTTTTTAAGTGTGCGAAGGACTTTTTGAAACTCTGGAGCACTGAGTGCATAGCCATGTCCCGGACAAACAACTGATATCTCCTGATTCTTCAGTATCCATTCAAGTCTCTGAAGGGTTTTTGAGAATTCAAAAGTATCCCATCCTACAATCCCTGCCACTCCGGGATTTAGTGCAAAGGGGATATCCCCGACGTGAAGGAGATGTCCAATGCGAATGGCCACGCTGTCATCTGAGTGCCCGGGCACCGCCCAGAAGGTCAGTGACTGACCGTCAGGGAAACAGATTTCCTCAGAAAGCAGGAGGAGTTCGTCAGTTATGTGAATTTCTTTTATCCTGTGCTGAAATCCAGGTAAAACTCTCAAACGTTCCAATTCCTGGTTTTTGACGCGAAAAAGCGGGAGATCTATCTGAAGGGGGGGAATGGGGAGGTCCACCAGGTCGGCCTGGGTATATCGCTGGTCGCCAGATTGGAGAAGGCCTGCACCGGAGGCATGACAGACAAATACCGGCTTTCCAAAACTCTCAAATCGCCGGTCTACCAGTCCCTCGTAGATGTGATCATAGTGCGCATGTCCAAAAATGATGATAAGTGGTTTCTCTCTGTCACATGTGCATGTTGAAAGGGCGTCACAAACGGTGTCCATGACTTCCTGCGAGGCGCCGGTATCAAAAAAGACAATATAATCACCTATAGTGAGTAAATAGACATTTGAGCTGGTAACATCCGGTTTTCGAATACAGGGAAATATTCTGGTATGGGTCGTACCAGGTACATCCTGCCACTGTTCATTTACCAGAATGGCCTGTCTCGTTTGCACACATTGATCTCGCTTTCACAAATCATAAATTCCTAGCAGAGAACTCATATTACTAGGACTTGTGTCTTCATACATGGAGAAGATAGGATAATGGAAGACCATCTTTCAATACAGGAACGTGAAATCTCCGGAGTAGCTATCCTGGATATTACCGGAAGAATTGATGCAGCAACTTCAGCACT
Organism: uncultured Methanospirillum sp.; assembly: GCA_964515765.1. Lineage (GTDB taxonomy): Archaea > Halobacteriota > Methanomicrobia > Methanomicrobiales > Methanospirillaceae > Methanospirillum. The sequence continues at coordinate 22,671 of CAZEWE010000014.1, forward strand.
GATTGAGGGGGAGCTGGGAAAGAAGATTGATGCGGGAGTCACGACTCTTATCCTAAACATGAAGGACTTGAGTTATATCAGCAGTTCAGGGCTCCGGGTAATTCTCGCAGCTTTAAAGCGTGTTAAGACCGGTGGTGGGATCATCGCACTTGCCGATCTGCAGCCCGGGCCTGGTGAAGTCTTTAAAATGACCGGATTTGACCGGCTCTTTCCGATAAGTTCATCGGTTGAACAGGCAGTGGAAAAACTCAAACCCTGATTTCATATCTCGTTCGAATATGAATGGCAGCATATCAGATTGACCTGGAAGATACGATCACCGCAGTTTCACAACTCGCACAATTCCTCTCTGAAATAATAGAGAAGGAGAGTATTTCTTTTGAAGTAGAGAATGCAATGCAACTTTCCGCAGAAGAAGCAGTTGTGAATATCATCACCCATGGATACAAGGGTAGCTCTGGAATGATAGAAGTGAAATGCGACATTGCTGATGGTCTGGCAACGCTCACGATCTGTGACGAAGCCCCGTATTTTAATCCATTGACCCTGCCACCTGCTGATGTTGAAGCAGGTATTGACGACCGGCGTATTGGTGGTCTCGGGGTTCACCTTATCCGATCCCTGATGGATGAAGTCAGATATAAGCAGACTGATTCAGGTAATTGTCTCATTATGCAAAAGGCATTATCATCCTGATGGGTATCCGGACAGCAGAAACCATCTCAAGCATGATGGCACAGTGATTGGGTACACATGACCCAATCCTATGTTCATGGCTATTCTGAGCGGGAAGCTGAACGTCTTTTTGATCAGGCTGATACCCTGACCGGCCTGATTCACCATGACTCAATTTTTCCTTCGGGCAGCAGGATACTTGAAGCCGGATGCGGGACCGGAGCACAAACCTGCATTCTCGCCAGTAAAAATCCTGACTGTGAGTTTATTTCCGTTGATATTTCCCGGGAATCACTCGGAATTGCAGAAAAACGGGTGAAAGATGCAGGTCTTACGAACGTTACCCTGCATCATGCAGACATTCTGGGTGATGAACTCCCATTTGACATCTTTGACCATGCTGTTTTTTGCTTTGTACTTGAACATCTTAAAGAGCCTGAAGAGGCAATCCGGCGTGTTATGAAGCTGGTAAAACCAGGTGGAACAGTTACCGCTATTGAAGGGGATCACGGGTCAGTCTGTTTTCATCCGGAGACTGATAAGGCTCTTATGACCATCCGGTGTCAGGTACTTCTTCAGGAACAATCCGGTGGCGATGCCTGCATAGGGAGAAAACTCTACCCGCTACTGGTATCATCCGGACTTTCTGATGTCATGGTGTCACCACGACTGGTCTATGCTGATGGGGGGAGACCTGATCTGGTCATTGGGTTTACTGAGAAGACCTTCATCGCCATGATCCAGGGGATCAGAGAACCAGCAATTGCGGCAGGTCTGATGTCAGCAGAAGACTTTGATGAAGGAATTTCAGATCTGTCACGTTCTGCCCAAAAAGACGGGACGTTTAGTTATACATTCTATAAAGGGTGGGGAATTGTTCCCTGATAATCTATTATTTTTGAAAAATTATTGACGCGCAATGATATTATCCACAAATGCTTTAAGCAAAACAGTTTTTCTGAAAATAATGATCCAAACACCATGGAAATAGGGTAATCTTACCATTAACTTATTACCTTATTGAGTTGACCTAAAGAGACATGGATCGGATTGTAACGTTCCTTCTCTTACTGGTTTCAGCACTCCTGCTGGTACCGGGGTGTATTGCAGAAGAACAGGTAGCACCTGAAGCAACTGAAGTTGTTCCAGAAGTCGAAGTTGTTGAAGAAGTTGTCGAGACAGTCGTTGAAGAAGTCGCAGGCGAAGTTCCGGTTGAAGAAGTGACCGAAGTCATCGCTGAAGAACTTCCGGTGTACAATGTCACCGCTGATGTAAACGTCACCGAACTGACCGTCCCAATGAACGAAGTTGTCATGATCTCCCTTCCGGAAAACCCGACCACCGGCTACACCTGGAATGTAACCCTCACTGAAGGCCTTACCCTTCTGAATGAGACCTACGTTCAGGATGAGGCAGAAGAAGGTATGGTTGGCGTTGGCGGTGTTCACGAGTGGATCATTGAAGCTATCGCAACCGGAGAACAGACCTTCTCAGGTATCGAGCAGCAGGCACAGTCAGAAGAGACCGGTTCTGAATACACTCTTAAACTCATCGTAGAGTAAATTTCATATAAGTATGTCCGGGAAACCGGCATCTTTTTTATTTCTCATTCCTGCCTGTCAGGGCAGAATTCACATTGAAGAACAGAATAATCTGTGTAAAATCGTTCTGAAAAAAGATTCAGGATTCAGATATAACGGGAGTTCCCTTTTCTATTGCTCTGATATGGAGTTCGACCAGTTCCTGCATCCGGGGAACATGGAACTGATCTGCAATATCCTGGATTGCTTCTAGCAGATGCACTGCTTCTTCCAGATAACTCAGTATATCCGCAGCATAAATCTCAATGCCATATTCGTCACGAAGATACTGGCTCATCTGTATATGATCAAGCCCTGATTCCCGAAGTTCAATGATTTCTTTGACAAATTTCCGCTCCGGACAGCCACAAAACGGGTTATCCTGACATTTACAGGAGAGGAAACTCTTGATGAACGTAATTATCTGTTCTCGTGTTGACCGGTCAAATGAGTCATAGGGAACAGAGAGAAGGGCTTCGAGGGTTGCACCATGAAATGCCCCTTCAGGGAGTCGAAATCCGATTAATTTTCCGATCTGTCGGCTGTATCGAAGTCGTGCACGGGATGCTATCATAAAATCTCCAAAGTACCGAAAGAGAATCAGGATTGAATGCAATGATTCTGCTGAATCGTGTATGATCGTTTGTTGTTTAACAATATATCATCTGTCACGAGTCCATAATTTCAGAATTCTTTGTGCATAATCGTCTGATATGAAAAAGTTGATGATTACTTCAGAAGTCAATGTCTCCGGATGAGAGAGAAGTTCCCGAAACCGTTGATCAAACCTGGCTCCCAGAATAATATTTCCCTTCGTATTTTCTCTCAAATATTGTTCTCGGCAGTATCTTTCAGAGTAGATCTGATCTTTTTCAGCCATTTTTTGGGTAAACACATTATCTTCATGGTCTGTTGAGAATGCCCAGGTAAAGGGTAGCATGCCTGGGATCCACTGTCGTAATGTGATTGTAGAAAATTTCGACTCCTGTTTCGGAGTGCTGAGTATTTTGTCCCATATCTGGTCCCAGTCACTATATGTGATATATCCCAACCTGGCCGCGAATAAAAAAATATAGTCCTGAAAATTTGTGGCATCATAGCGGAACGTTCTGGATGAGTTTTTTTCATACGTAGTCCATCGTAAGATGAGGTCATCTATTGCGATATCCGGATTGTATCGAGCGTAATGAAACAGAGAGCTAGAAAATCAGTGACCGGTATGCCAAATGCCATAATAATCCGTCTTTTCGTATACAGTTTCTTGAATCGCTTTTTATGATTCCTGAATATATCCTGATACAGGGAATGCCTGCTTATCCCTTTCACAAAAAATTATCTTGGTTACATCTCCCATCGTTCGATATTTCTTGTCTCCGGGTCAAATACAATTCCCACCTCGTAAATCTGTCTTGAATCTGATCGATACTTCTCTGCATATCCCCGTTTTCTGATCTGCTCAAGTGGGCTTTCATCCCCGCTTTTATCTATCCCAATGACTTTGAACTCAAAGATCCAGATGCCGGTTCTGGTCTTCACGGTTAGATCCACACGTCCTTTGTTCGATGTATCTTCCGGAATAACTTCGTATCCAAGACTTGCAAAATAGGTGTATACCACACTGGCATAATATCCCTCATATCTGGCTATCGGGCTCTTTCTGTACCAGTCATGGGGAATGGATGCAAAGAACGAATGAAAACAAGAATGTAACCGCTCACTATCTCCTTGTTCCAGTGCATCATACAACTGGTCACGAATCCCCGAGGAATCACGTCCGAGTAATGCCTCCGAGAAGAGATAGTTCAGTGATGTCCTGACTTCGGTGTTTGGATAACCAAGGACACATCGAAATCCCCGGATTGGATCGGAAGACCATGATTTTATTGTCAGATATCCTGCCTGAAAGAGGAGTGTTTCAGTTCTGATATATTCAGGATCAAAGGATCCCAGGAGTTCATCACCGGCGATAAGGCCTTCGTAATCTGCTGGAAGGCGGGGTTGTTTCTTCCAGAGGGCGATAAGAAATGAAGGTGTGCCGGTCTCAAACCAGTATGGTCTGAATGTTTTTTCCTCTAAAAGAAGGAGAATATCAAATGGGTTATAAACCGATTCTCCGGTCCATGAGTACCCGTTATACCAGGTTTTAACTTCATGTAAGTCTAAATCCGCTAAATAATCCGAAAAAACAGTTTCCAGATCCTTCTGAGTATATCCGCATATTGCTGAATACCCGGAGTTTAGTGTGATATCTCGCAGGTTGTTAAGGCCTGAGAATATTCCTGTCTTTGCAAATTTTGAAACACCGGTAAGAAGGACAAACTTAAGATGGATATCAAGTGGTTTTATTGCTCCATAGAAATTTTTCAGACAGTCCCGCATCTCCTGCACGAGGCTGATATCCCCGATATTATCAAGAATCGGTCTGTCATATTCATCAATGAGGATTACTACCTGTTTCCCAGTTTTTTTTGCGATTTTGGGAATGAGTGAGAGGAGCCGGGCTCCAGGATCGCCGCTGCTTTTATCGATCTCATGACATTCCTCCCATTCATCAAGGGTAGTTGTTAATCGGTTTATGAGATCGGAGATCTCTTTGAGTGCTCCTCCCGCAAAATCAACCCGAAGAACTGGGTACGTTGTTCCAAAGTCCCAATCCGCCTCGGGAGAATCGAGGTAAAGCCCGGAGAAGAGTTCCTTCCGTCCGGAAAA
>CAZEWE010000015.1:0-27585 GCA_964515765.1 uncultured Methanospirillum sp.
TCGGCATGGATAGTCATCAGCCCATCCCATCCGGCAACCTGCTCCATGGTGTGCTGGAGGACAGATGAAGACACAGCCTCACCATAACTTGATGGACCGGCAAATGTCTCACCAAAGGCAAAAACACCGGCCTTCCACATCCCGGTAAGATCTGCATCACTGGTAACCCCGCCATTTATCGCAAATCGTGCATATGCCTGTGACTCTGCAAGCATCACCCGTCCCAGTATCCGGTCAGGAGTTGTCAGGGGCGGAATGGTATTTGGTTGATCCACTACCACCGTTACCCCGCCGGCTATGGCACTTTTCGTACCGCTCTCCCATGTCTCCTTCGCTTTTTGTGTTCCGTCCCTCATGTGGACATGCAGGTCTGTCCCGGCAGGAAGAACGGATCTTCCACGACAGGAGATCTCCAGATCACCCTTTCCTGCTGCACCAGCATGCATCACCTGCCCGTTCGATATGGTTATATCGGCTACCCGTCCGCCCGGAATCAGAACGTCCCTGAGTACCAGTATCTCCTGCCCCTTCTCCAACATCGCTCCTCAATATTAACTGTATATCGTAATTACTCTGATCTGTTCTTCTTCCATCGCTGGTATACCCAGTACCCTGCACCTCCCAGGAGGATAAGGGGCAGCAGTGTCAGAATGGCGATAAAGAGCCAGACCAAGGTGTCTACAAACCCGGCAATCCCGTCACTGATGACCGCCGGCACTGAATATCCTCCCGGTGCTTCAACCTGGGCCGGTTCTGAGAGGCTGACGGTTATCGTTGAGAAGGATGTTCTGCTGTCCAGGTACTTCATTCTTCCCACGATCCGGTCAAGTTGAACCTGAACACGCTCGATCTCCTTCTGCACATCGAGAATCTCTGAAACATTCTGTCCTTTTGCCAGTAGTCGGTTGTACTGGGCTAGCTGATTTGACAGGGAATCGCGTTGTGCTACAAGGTCTACATACTCTTCAGTCACATCATCAGCGGTCACTGAACTTGACAATACTCTTCCAATGGCAACAATATCAGCAAGGGCATCATCAAATCGTTCTGCAGGGACCCGTATCGTAACCGTCCCTGAATATCTGTTCTGGCTCCCTGCATAGACTGATGATGACTGAACCTGGCCATCATGCCGTTTTGCTACCTCTTTTACCCGTTCTGCCGATTCTGAAACATTGGTGACTTCGGCCTTTATATCAGCAATCCTGATTATCTTCTGTTCAGGAAGAGAAGCTCCAGTTTTATCTGCTGATTTTTCATCATATCCCCAGGCTGCCTGTGTTGCCTGAGGAGCAGGGGCCGGAGCATATCCATAATTCTCACTCTCGTATGCTGCCTTTGAGCGAGAGAGCGTGTCCTCGGTGAAAGTTGCCGGCTGTGTTCCTTCAAATGCTGTACATCCGGCGGTAACCATAGCTCCGATGAGTAGGAGCAGGATGAGTACCGATAATTTCTTCATGCATTATACTGGACGAACGGAGATAAAAGAGCAATGGTAACTTCAGATTATTCTGAAGTTAAAAATCTTACCTGACAACCACGGTGGTAACTTTTGCATGAGTCAGGATATAGGTACTGACACTTCCGAGCAGAATTCTGGCACCAAGTCCTTTTCCTGTTGATCCGACTGCGATGAGATCTGCTCCGACCTCTTCCGCGGTTTGTAATATCTCACTTCTTGGATCACCGGTTCTCACAATGATTTCAATATCCACATTCCGGTCATGAGCCAGCTCTTTGATTCTGCTAATGACCTGCTCCTTCTCATCATGCACCAGTCTTTCCCGAATCTCATGGAGGGTTGAGATGCCCTCATACCCTGCTGCTCCATCAATGGTCGCATACTTGGCGGGTGATATAACATAGAGTGCACAGGCTCTTCCCTCCTCTTTTATATGCTCCAAAACCCAGATGAGAGCATTATATCCTTCAGGAGATCCGTCAACTGCAACAAGCATTGTCCCAGACATAATTGCAAGGATATTGATCCAGGGACTTATCAGTATACCGGATTGTCTGTGTAGTCCATGCACCAGTATTAATAATTATCTTTCTCTTCGTTCACAGATGATCTTCCATATCCGGTTCGTTTCCATTGGTTCCTGCTGAATGATACAGTGTCCATTCATATTAGGAATGGCGATATTCAGTCATCATATCCAGTAACTATAATTAGATGGGAACCAGAATATTCAACTGATCCTATGGATGTCGGGTTTCTCTCATCTGATCTCTTTACATTTGGATTAATCCCGGTACTCATCTTCCTTGCCCGGATTTGCGATGTCTCTATTGGTACTATCCGGTATATCATGATATCCCGGGGTTTTAAGTATATAGCTCCAATATTTGGTTTTTTTGAGGTTACTATCTGGCTGGTTGCAATCGGACAGGTTATGGCAAATATTACAAATCCCATCTGTTATATTGCGTATGGTGCTGGATTTGCAGCCGGAACCTACATCGGAATGGAGATTGAAGAACGAATGAAACTGGGCTTGGCAATTATTCGTCTCATAACTCCCCTCCCGACCGAGGAGTTCATCTCCCGATTACGGCAGTACGGCTATGGTGTGACCAACATAATTGCTCAGGGAGCCAATGGTGAGGTTACCATCATCTTCATGGTGGTGAAACGAGCAAAAATTCCTCATCTGGCGGTCCTGATTCGTGACTTTAATCCTCATGCCTTTTACACGATAGAGGATGTCAGATCAGCGAGTGAAGGTATCTATCCGATAGAATCGAAAAATAATCCATTTTCATTCTTCAAGCGGCCGTTTTTATTTATTGGGAAAAGAAAATAATATTGAGGCTATCTTGCCATCCACATTTTTTTGTCCATGAGTGGCCGATTCTCAAGTCCCGGGTTCTGTTCGATAAACTCCATGATCTCATCAGGGGTAAAATGATACGGGCAGGGGAGTGAGGGATCTTCAAGTTCCCATCGCTCTAGTCTTTCCCCGTATAATGCTTCATCATGCAGGGTGCAGTATTCTTCCAGGGCATTGAAAAATATGCATTCTTCACAGGAACGTATCTGTCTGACAAGAATCGGCGGTATCATAGATATGAATGTCCTTTATTGAAATCAGCTGTATAAATTTGAATCTTTTCATATATGGATACTGGTTTTTCGCATATCATATGAGTGATCGGGGGATATCTATTCAAAGTCAGGCAAGCCATTAATAATTTGGAATTTGTCAGGTATAATAAAGGGGGTTCTTCATGTCAGGAGCAGATACGAATTATCAGATACTCTGTGTTGATGATGAGGAATTTCTGCTTGACCTTTGTAAACTGTTTCTGGAACGGGGCGGCGGGCTTTTTGTCGATACAGCGATATCAGCATCTGTGGGCCTTGAAAAATTACAGGAAAAGGAGTACGATGCTATCATCTCTGATTATGAGATGCCAGGGATGAACGGGGTTGAATTCCTAAAAGTGGTCCGCTCTTCAGGTATAACCATTCCTTTTATTATCTTTACCGGCCGGGGCAGAGAAGAGGTCGTTATCGAAGCACTGAATAATGGTGCAGACTTTTACCTCCAGAAAGGAGGAGACCCGAAAGCTCAGTTTGCGGAGCTGAAATCCAAAGTTGATCACGCCATAAAACAGAAGAATGCAGAAAAAATCCTTCAGCAGGAACGTGAACAGCTGCTCTCCATATTTGATAGTCTGGATCAGATCGTATATGTTACTGACCCACGAACCTATGAAATCCTGTATGTAAATAAATATTTCCAGAATCTGCTTTCACAGGATGTGAAGGGAAAGATCTGCTATGAAGAGTTTCAAAATCTGAAAGCCCCGTGTCCTTTCTGTACAAATGACATTATACTGTCTCAAAAACCCAGACCCTATTCCTGGGAGTATTACAATCCTACATTAAACCGGTATTATTCGATAGTAGACCGGGTGATCAGATGGCCGGATGGCAGGGACGTCAGGCTTGAGGTTGCCACTGATGTTTCTGAGGCAAAACGCGCTCTTGAAGAGTTAAATGCTGCATATGAGGAGATTGCCTCATCAGAAGATGAACTAAAACATCAGTTTCAGGAACTTATTGAGAGCCGGGAACAACTCAAAGAGAGTGAGGAACGGTATCGTTCGGTTATTGAAAATACGCAGGATGTCTTTTACCGGAGTGATGCAGAGGGAAATCTCATCATGGCCAGCCCGAGTGCCCTTCGCATGTTCGGCTATGACTCTCTTGATGAAATCATCGGAAACAGCATATCTGATACCTTTTATCAGAATCCCGTAGAAAGGCAGAAACTGATGGAGATTTTACAAAAAGAAGGTTCGGTCTATAATTATGAAACTCCTTTGGTAAAAAAAGATAAAACACCGGTGTGGGTATCGACAAACACTCACATCTATTTTGATAAAAATGGTGCTTTTGCCGGGGTAGAAGGGAATATCCGGGACATTACTGAAATTAAAAAGACGTCGATGGCTCTTCGGGAGAGCGAGGAGATGTACCGGTTTTTGGTGGAACACATTGAAGATGGAGTTTTTATTGTTCAGGATGATCTGCTCGTATTTTGTAACCAGACCTTTGCCGGGATGATCGGATATTCACGCGATGAGATCCTGGGCACCCTCATGTATGAATACATCTCCCCGGAAAACCGCGACGAACTGATATGGAAATGTCATAATACAAAGGAATACGATGTCATCCTTGAATCATATGAAGCCAGGTTTCTGCATAAAGATAAAAAATCCAGTATATCTGTAATAATCTCATTACGGATCGGGGAATACAAAGGAAGACCTGCCTGTATTGGTACAATTCATTTTGCTGCCGGTATCTGTGACCAGGTGGAGCACTCCCTCCGGGAAAGCAGGGCAATGCTCAATGCAATTTTACAGGAATCCCCGATCCCGCAGTTTGTCATAGATAAAAATCACAAGGTGGTATACTGGAATCAGGCTCTCTCAGTGTACAGTGAAATTCCATCAAGTGAGGTTGTAGGAACAAATGAGCATTGGCGGGCATTTTACCCGAAATCGCGCCCCTGTATTGCGGATCTGATACTTGACGGAAGAACTGATGATCTGTCATTATGGTATGAAGGAAATGCAAAGCAATCCACTCTTGTAAAGGATGCCTGGTCATCGATTGGATTTTTCCCCCACCTGGGAGACCACGGGATCTGGCTTTATTTTACCGGGGCGCTCCTTCGTGATTCAAATGGAGATATCTGGGGAGCACTTGAAACCCTTGAAGATGTGACCGAACAGAAGATGAATGAAGAAGGGCTTCGTGAGGCCAATAAAAAATTAAATCTTCTCTCCGAGACAACCCGGCATGATATCCTCAATACCCTCACCGTCCTGACCGGGGCAATCGATCTTATCCGGGATGAGATCAGTGATCAGGCGGTTTCTTCCTACCTGCACCCGGTAGACAAGGCACTCGATACCATTTACCGCCAGATACTCTTTACCCGGGATTATCAGAACCTGGGAATCACCACCCCGGTCTGGCAATCCCTGCAGACCATCATAGAAGAGACTATTATTCGTGTTCTTCCAAAAGAAGTCAGATTTGTACAGGACAACACGGCATATGATATCTATGCAGATGCCATGCTGGGCAGAGTGTTTGCAAACCTGGTTGATAATACACTCAGACATGGCGGCACCGTTACCGAAATCAGGGTTACAGTCAGGGAGGACAATAATACCCTCTGTATCTCCTATGCAGATGATGGAAAGGGAATTGAGGATTCAATAAAAGATCAGGTTTTTAATCGTGGTTTTGGGTCTCATACCGGATATGGTCTCTTTCTTATCAGGGAGATTCTTTCCATCACTCATATTACCATTCAGGAGATCGGAACCGCCGGAAAGGGAGTTGTTTTCGAGATGCATGTCCCGTCCGGATTTTATAAACTGCATCAGTCCTGATTATTATTTTCCACATCAGGAGAGGAGTTGAAAAAGATCTCCTGAAGTGACTTCAGATCTTTAATGGATAGCAGAACCGGAATATTAACTCCGATTGAGTATGAGGGATACAGGCCAAGCATCTGTCTTCGGTTATATGCATACAGTCTGCTCTCTAAAAGAAGACTTTTTGCCTTTGTTCCTTCCTCTCCGAGACCTGATCCCATAGCTATTTCTGGGAGTTTTTTCAGCCTTTCAGCAAAGTCGGATATCATCGTCAGTGCTACCTTTCTGCTCAGGTAACTTTGCAGGTACTGCATTATCACAAACTGGGAAAAGAGGAGTATTAATACACTGAAATTTCTGCCGGCATACGAGAAGGCGATCATATTCACGTATTTAGTCAGGGTAAATGCAGGCATGACCATTGCCACGATCATGAGGATCACGAGAATTGTCGTAGCCGCAATCAGGACAGATCCAAGAATGGTAAAGACGATGATTCTTCGGTGACTGATCATCCGGTTCTTCAGCCGGAGATGAGTCCGGTAAAGCATTCTTCCCCTGAAAATGAATATTTCTGCATAGAATACAATAATGCCCAGACACTGAACCAGGAGCAGAATGAGTGTTTCAGTTGAAAAATCACTCGTATATGCAATGATGACAGTAAAGAGAACTGAAAGCCCGTAGATACAAAAAACCCCATAGGTGATTGGAATCATGCTGAGGAGGAAAAACCGCAGGAAGAGCTGGTATCCCACCCGCTTATTTGAGAAAATTTTGAGTTCTTTTGCCCATTGCAATAATGACGTATCTTTTTTCGGTAGCGGGGCCTGTCCGGATATCTTCTGATGCACCATTCTGAACGGGAAGAGAGCAAGTGGCAGCATCGGATAAAACAGGTAAAAATACAGGCTTGCAGCAACCCAGAGGAAGGGATAAATGGATTTATAATGCCAGATGAGCAGGATATTTACCAGGATAACGCCGATGAGCACTGCAAACGATCTCCTGCAGATAGTCTCATGGGTTATGGTTTGACGCAGGTTTAAAAGCCGGTTTATCTCTTCGGTTAATGCCTGATCAGCCGAACCTGAATTAATATCTCCTGTCCCGGTGCAGTTTTCTATATGGATCACCACTGCTTGAATAATCTATGTAAAAAGACATAAAAGAATCGAAACAGGCGGTATGTTCAGAGTCGAAAGTTCGTTACCAAACCGGTGATTTTTCATCCCATGACAGACAGATATATTTCACATCGGTTCGGCCAGGTAAAATACGGGTGTGCAGTATGTCAGACATATATGAATACTTGTCAGCCCTCCATCAGGGCATATGGGAAGTGGTAATCCCTAAGGATCTGCTGACAGTTCCTCTGGGACCTGAATGGAAATTTTCACCGATTAACGTTCCCTCTCAGGAAACCATTGCAAGTTACCGGAACGGTCAGTATCATCTTCATGAGACAAAAGACGAATACCGGGTTCATCTTGATCGGTATGATCCGGAAAAAAACCCTATCCTTCACCTTATTGATGATGCCCCCCTGGTCCTGATGATCCTTGAGACATTACAGACAATATACATGACCGCCAGGGATGCCAAAAAGAACCCAGGGCCTGATTTTATCAAAGATCAGCGTTTGACATGGGAATTTCGGATACTTCTGGGAGTAATTATGCTCTCCATCAGTGGCATTCTTGTCATGATAGCATTAAACCAGGATAACAGATTGTTCTCTATTCTTCTCCCGTCGATTGTTTTCCTCACCGGAGCCCTGATTCTTGCTCATGGATTTTTTATGGGAAAACGAAAGGAACATTCAAGAAAGGATATTGTAAATGGATTTTTAATAATGATCGGAGGCATCATCATGGCACTCCTGTGGGAGTTGTATCTGCTCATCATTCTGCTCATCCTTGCCATATGGTTCTTTGGAAGTGCCTATGTGTCTTTGAAACGGGTGATAAAGGATAAAAAGGAGATCCCCCAGGGATTATGGCTCTCACTTGCAATGGGTGTTGGCTCATTGCTGTTTGGTGCTCTCACGATCTTTGTCCCTGATATTCTGCTAGAGATCCTGGTCGGCATAATGGCGGTGATTGTTGGAATCATCGGGTTTGGGTTCCTTCTGGATGGGTATGGCCTTCGGAATGCCGAACATCTGATACAGGAACAGACTGAAACACATACAATAGCGTGAAAAAAAGTCAGGCCGGGGGTCTCATGGTCACCCGTACCCGACATGGAGTGCAGGTTCCATAGGAGACAGTTCCATACATGGGATCATCTTCCTTGTCATAGATCCTGCTGTCGATATCTTCACAACAGATAGTTCCCCAGGTGTTTCCGGTAGCCATCACATCCACAGCATTTCTGTTCTCAATATCATACTGGGTATTATCCTGGAAGGTATTCCCTCCGGTACTTCTCCCCCCACCACCAATGTCAGGCCGTGTGGCTCCTCCGGTGGCAATATAGATTCCGACCGGGTTTTGCTTGATGGTGTTCCCCTGAATGGCCGGTGTTGAATCCATCCTGACAATAATACCATAATCGCCATTTCCATTGACGGTGTTACCGGTAATAGTCGGGTTTGCAGATCCCTTTGTACTGATTCCGGCACTTCCACAGGAGATCTTGTTATTCTCTATGGATGGATGGGATGATGCAGTACAGTCTATCCCATTCAGTGTTGAGAACGTGTTCTTTGAGATGGTCGGGTAGCTCTCACCATATGCAGTAATGCCCCAGTTCAGGTTTCCTGCAAAATTATTATCAGAAATCTTCGGATGAGCGGTTCCGAGCGTGGTTATTCCGGCATGTGCAGTTCCGGAAAATGAGCATTTCTCGATGGTTGGTGATGTACCATCACAAAGGATAGCGGTCCCATCATGCGTCCCGCCCGGACTATTTACAATGGAAAAGCTCAATGAGGAAATAACCGCATTGTCTGCACCAATAATGGATGGATATCTGCCTTCCGGTGAGTCCGGGATATCATACCGTGCTCCTCCGGAAATGACCGGATTCGGCGATACTGGAACCATGGATCCTGAAGCAATTACTTTTTTTCTGGTAAGGGTCATTCCGGTCTTCAGTCTGATGGGAAAGACCTCTCCATTTGCCGCATCATACTTGTTTGCGGATTCAACCATGACGGTATCACCGGACCGTGCCCTGCTAACAGCCATGGTAATTGTTTTAAGCGGCTTTGTCTCCGCCCCTGTACCCGTACTGTCACTTCCGGTCTTCGAGTTCACATAATAGGTCATCTTGGCCGGTGCTTTACTCACACCTTCCGCGAATACAGTTGGCGTCTTATCCAGATTCACCGGTGCTGCTGCCAATGGCCAGATGAGAAGACACCCAATAATGACCAGAATAATCCATGAAGTATACTTTTTCATAGTGGTTACTCCTGATGGAGAGTATACTCAATGACGAGAAAAAGCTTGCTTAAGGAAAACAAAAGATACAAAATTATTTATGAAAAGCGATAAGAGCCCTGTGGGACCTGGATTTCAAACCTGGCTCCTTCACCATACCTTCCATTCTCCCGTATAGACAGGCCGGTGATAGATAGAATTTCCCTGATAAGAAATAATCCAAAACCGGTATTTTTTCCATACCCTCTCTGAAAGATGCTTTCCTTCTCAGTATCCGGAATTCCTGTCCCGTCATCCTCATACAAAATTACCAGATCCTGTCCATCCGGTTTATGGGACAGGGTAATCTGCCTGACTTTTTCTCCATGCATCAGACTGTTCTGAATCAGGTTTTCAAAGACCATGCCAAGCATCTGATCTGCAAAAACTTCCAGGTCGTTCAGTTCATTCACAACCCTGATCCCTTCAGTGTGTATGACCTCTACCAGGTGGGTAATATTCTGCCATTGTGGACTTTCAGCACCGATATTCTGATATGTACTGGTGAACACAATTTTCCGCTCAATATCTCCGGTAATCGAGGTAATCCGGCTTAGTAACTCTTTTTCACTATCGGTATCTGCTTCCTCTGCAATGAGGTAGAGATATCCTTTCAGAGCAGTAAGACTGTTTTTTATATCATGTCGGGTGATACTGGTGAGAAGAGAGAGTTTCTTGTTTACCATCGTAAGGGCCTGGGATATCCGTCTCTGCTCTCCGATATCAAGAAAAGAGATAACAGATCCATATTCCTTGAGCCTGAGTGAGGATGTCATCGCCATAATCCATGCTATCTCTCCGGATGGATTTTGTATACCGATTTCAACTCCGGCAAGATTTTCTCCTTTTTCCAGAAGTTCAAGAGGAGAGGACATATCAGACGATGTAACCGGTGTCCCGTCATGTTGATATATCGTCCATGCTGGTGTTGAAATACCATTATCGATGAGGTCTTCACGGCTGACATGAAGAATTCGTGCTGCATGCTGGTTTACCTCAATGATATCACCATTTTCATCCGTTACGATAATACCTGTCGGAACACTTGAGAACAAAGTCTCATATTTCTGCATCGCTTCACAAACGATCTCTTCACTGGTTTTCCGTTCAGTAATATCGGTCACTATCCCCTGCAATGCAATAATCTTACCTGATTCATCAAATATTGGAGAATTTCTTTGGGATACCCATTTGAGTTCTCCTGATTTGGTAATGATCTGAAATTCATAGGTCTCCGGAACAATACCATTGAGGAGATCTTTATGGGCTTTCTCAAAGTATTCTAAACTTTGTGGGGCGATACATCTTTGAAGTAATTCAGGATTTCTGTAAAACTCTTCCTGGGTATAACCGGTAATCTCCAAAGCTGAGGGACTGATGTAATCATATTTTCCCTCCGGGAGGCGGAGCAGGAAGATAAGGTCTCGTGATTTCTCAGCCAGAAGACGGTATTTCTCTTCACTGTCAAGAAGGGCTGACTCCATCCGCTTTCTGTCGGTGATATCGATATGTGACCCGACCATCCGGCAAGGATTTCCTTCGGTATCCCATGAAACCACCCGGCCTCTTCCATGAATATACCGGTAATCACCATTTTTTGTCCGGATGCGAAATTCGATATCAAAGCCCCGGTCCTTTCTGGTAAGACTATTTTGAATCTCTGTTTCTGCCCGTTTCAGATCGTCCGGATGCAGATGTGATCGCCAGCTCTCATAATTACCCTCAAATTCTCCTGGTTCATATCCTATCATCCGGTAATACCAGTCACTAAAAAATGCCTTGTTGGTCTTGAGGTTCCAGTCCCAGATACCGTCACTGGTTGCTTCCATGACCAGCCTGTACCGCTCCTCACTCTCCCGTACCTGCTCAGCTGTTATAGCAAGCTGATGAATAGTATCTCGAAGTTCTTCTTCCGAAGCAGCAAGTTCTTCATTTAATGATGTCAGTTCCTCATTTTTCTTCTCAAGTTCGACCGCAACATGTGCGTGCTGCACTGCACGATTCACCATATTGATGAGTTCAATAAAAAGGGAGGCTGGATCTCCGTCTTTTTGTAAATAAAAGGATGCACCGGAATTCAGCGCTTCAATTGCGACATCTTCCCTCCCTCTGCCGGTAAAAATAATAAAAGGGATGATATCGTTCTTTTCCCGAACTCTTTTTAAAAGATCGATTCCGTTCATTCCGGGCATTTCATAATCGGAAATAATCACATCAAACATTCTCTCCTGCATGGCCTCTAATGCGGTCATGGCAGATATGGCTGTGGTTATCTGAATAATGCCGGATTGTTCAAGAAACATCTTTCCGATTTCAAGAAAGGATGGATCATCATCGACATACAGCGCTGATATCATAGCGTATCCTGGATATATGGGAATTAGACCCTTGAGCATTTAAGACTGACCATTATCAGAACTGATATCCGGATATCCAGATATAGGCCTGGCACTAACCCTTTAGGTGCATGCCTGGTCATATCTCTCTTATTCATGCAGTTCCCGGCACTGGTCTTGTTGAAGCAATCAACAATTATAAATCTCATATTCAGGAAGATCCTTTCGGTTCATGGATGATCCTTCCGACTCGCCGGCTTATACGAACCGTCCAGGACCAGCTGACTGAATCAGGGATCACCTTTTTACCTGATCATATCTGCACCCTTGATGATCTGTGCAGGTACCTTATCGACCGGTATGGAAACCAGACAGTCCTCATAAAGCCGGAGACGTCACGACTTCTTCTCGTGGACCTGCTGAGGAGACACCAGGATGAACTTACCCTCTTTTTTGCCCAGAAGAACCCTTCCCCACGTGCGGTGCAGGACCTTCAGACCTTGATGCAGGTTATCATCCGAAGAGATATAGACTATCCTGCCTGTCTTGGACCCCTGCAATCGGAGAAAAGCCAGCAGATTTCTCTTCTCATATCTGCCTATCAGCAAAAACTCAGTGAAAATAATCTTGTAGATCAGGATACCATGCTCACCTGGACGATACATTTTCTCCAGAGCAGAGATCAGGCAAATGTCCGGTCAATCATCCGCCATGTCCATATATTCGGACTTTTTGAACCGATGCCTCTTGAGAAACGATTGATTTCCACATTCGGGGAGGTGGGTGAAACCCTGCATTATTCACTCCCCGACGGAAAAGATCCGGAGATTTTTTCAGATACTGGTGACTGGCTCTCCTTTGACAGGAGTGAGATAATACCATCCACCGGGATGGAGCAGCAGATGACGACCATCTTCTGTCATGATCCCTCAGGAACAGAGGACTTCCTGAATTTTCCCCATATAACCGGCATGGGTTTTTCTGATCCGGCAACCGAGATGCGGGAAGTAGCACGGGAAATATCACGGCTGCATGAGGATGGAGTTTCCTATGAGGATATTGCAATAGCCACTCCTGATTTCAGATCAACCCGGGGGTATGCTCTGGAAGCATGTGCCGATTTTCACATCCCTGTACGACCTTCACAAGGCCCTCTTCTCTACTCCTCTCCCCTTATCTCCTATTACCTCTCTATTTTTGATCTGATTGAAAAAGGGCTCCGATATGATGAGTTGGTCCGGGTAATCCAAAGTCCGTATTGCAGGTTCCGATGGGAAACAGAGGCTATTCAGATTAATAAATCCGGTGATGAAAAGAAGAACGGAAAGACTCCTTCCGGATACACATATCTGTCGTATAAGAATTTTGATCTCCTCTGCCGGACATACGGACTGGATGGCGGTCATATCGACTGGGAAAAAAGGCTGCATGAAGTTTTTTTATTATGTGATGATACTGATGATTTGCAGCCATCACCTGATGCACCGGAATCTGTTCCTCATAAAAAACCATCACGAACATATAGTCCCAGACGACCACTGGGAAGACAGGAGATCGCCGATACCATTGACGGGATTATCAGGCTGGTCGGAGTTTTGAAAAGACTCCGGGATAAACGAACCATTCGTGAACACATCTGGAACCTGAAGACAATACTCAAAGAAACAGGCTCTCCCGTTCCCGGTCTGGCACATGGAAATCCTCTCAATGCCTGGCTTACCGATGAGGAATACCTGGATCTCTCCTCTTTTAACACCCTGCTCAGTGAATTGCAGGATCTCTCAGGAACCGGAGTCGTCTCTCACCTTGACCCTGCCGCATCGGTCTCCTTTATTGACTTTATTGGAGCCGTCCGTCATGTCCTGCAGGAAAAATCCGGAAATATCTCCCCCGATGCTTCCGGAGTCATGCTTACGGGGCTTCGTGAAATCGCTCATCAGCACTATCCCTATGTTTTTCTGGTCTCTCTCAATGAAGGTCAGATCCCCCGGCTGACAACACGCCTGCCATTTACCAACTCAAGTGAGAACAGCCGGATGGATACTAGAACGCTCTCAGATATCCTCAGGCAGGAAAAATACCAGTTTATTACCGCACTCGCATCTGGAACATCTCATCTCTACCTGAGCTGGTATGAACACAAGGATGAGCGGACCGTTTTATCATCTGTCTTCATCGATTACCTTAAATCATCTACGATTCTGCCAGAATGGGGCCGTGGTTCAGGAGATAATCCGGATACACCAGGATTTCTTGGAGATATGGAGGCATCTTATTCTGCAGGAGTCTCTATTCATAAATCCGAGTGGGAGCGTTCACTCTCATACATTCCGGAAGATATTTCGTTGTCCTCTCTGGTAGAGAGAATCTCAATAGAACGAACATTCCGGTTCAGACTAAACCGGTCAGCATATGATGGACTTATCGGTGAGGATCAGGGTATCAGGTCGGCTCTTCATACACAATTCAGCCCGGAGTTCTTATGGTCTGCGTCGATGTTTGAGACGTATGCAAAATGTCCATTCAGGTTCTATCTTGAAAGGGTTCTCCATATCCGCCCCCTCCCTGATATCGGGAGTGACATCCCCCCGGAGACAAAGGGCAATCTGATTCATGTCATCCTCAGCCGATTTAAACGGACGATGCATGGCCGGAAACTCCTCCCAATCCGGGAGACCGGGTTTGACACAGCACTCTCTCTTATAAAAGGTATTGCAGAGGAAGAGTGTGATAAGGTTCCCTATACTACCCCGCTCTGGATTGCAAAGAAAAAGCAGATCATGGGAGACGAAGATATTGGAGGCGGCATTCTCGAGCGTTTTATCACTACGGAAATTGACCGGCTCAGTCCGGATGACGACGGACGGGTTCCTCATCAGTTCACGCCCCGGCTTTTTGAGTACTCATTCGGGGCAGTGAGAGGGCCAGATGATGATCCTGATTCCCGGAAGGAACCGGTTGATCTCATTACAATTCAGAACGAATGGACAAAGACTGAACATCCTGAGACGTATGAGCCGTCCCCTGTCGATGCAGAGAATTCCATTCGGTTTATTGGAAAAATAGACCGGATTGATGAGACTTTGGACGGCCTTTTTGGTATCATCGATTATAAGACCGGAAAGAACATACCCGGCTCATCAGAACTCACCCGTATGACTGCCTTACAACTTCCCCTTTATCTTCTGGCATATCAGCACATATCTCAAAAGAAACCTGTCTTTGGATCCTACATACAACTGCAGCGGAAAATTACTCACACACTTCCTCTCTTTGATCCCACATTAAAACAGACTCTTCCCAAAGGAAAACTGCCAAGGTCGGAACCCAGATGGCATGAAATTCTTGAGAATGCACTGAATAGTTCCATCTCGCATGTTCACAATATGAAAGATGGAATTTTCCCGATTCAGGCGACAACCGAATGCAATGCTGACTGGTACTGCCCGTATAAAACGATATGCCGGTTCCAGCCTGATCGGGGTTCACAACTCGGAGAGTGGTATCACTATCCCTCTGAATCAGGTCCATGCACCGAGGCAGGTGAGGTATAATGGCAGCAACTCCCCGCCAGCTTGAGGCAATCTCACGGCATGATGTCAGTATGGTGGTCACTGCCGGAGCAGGAACCGGAAAGACCTTTGTTCTGGTGGAAAAGTACCTGAACCTTGTTCAGGACCAGGGATTTCGTATCAGGGATGTTTTAGCCCTCACATTTACCGATAAGGCTGCGGCAGAGATGAAGGAGCGGGTCAGAAAGACCATTGCAGAAAGACTTCGGGATGATCCTGAAAACCAGATCTGGAAGGATGCTCACGAAGAACTCGTCATTGCACCGGTTATGACATTCCATTCCTTCTGTGCCCAGATACTCCGTGAATTTGCTATTGAAGCAGGTCTTGACCCTGGATTTGTGATTCTTGATGAGGGACAGGCACTGGCAGTGGAACGGGAAGCTTTTGAGACGCTCATCAGAAAACCCCCGGAAGAAATTCAGGAATCACTGATCCGGCTTCTTGCCCAGATTGAAAAATTTCAGGTAAATCATCTCCTGACGACGCTTTCTCAAAATATCGATGCCTTTGAGCAGTTTGCAGAAAACCTGGCAGGAGATCCGGATGGAATCATCAACGCCTGGGAGATCTTTTTAGAGCAGGTCAGAACCCCGGTGGTCAGAGAGTTTTTTGCTGATAAGGATATCAAAGATGCTATTTCAGATTTCATCAGGTTTGAAGAGGCTTACAAAAACCAGAATGACCGTGCAGTCCGGTATTTAGAGCAGGTCTGTCCGTTTCTGTACGATCTCACTCCTGATGCCCAGCCGGAAACTTTGCATAATGCAGCGAAGGAATTCTTGAAGGTCCGCCCGATTGGAAAACTCGGCTCACAAAAGGTATGGGATACCGATGATCTGGCCCGGTTTCGGGAAGCGAAAACTATCCTCGTAGAAAGCCTTGAACAAGCAGTTCCCTATTTCTCCCTCTACATTGATGCGAACTCACGGTTTACAACATCGACCATCACGTTCTTTTCTGATCTGGCTCTTGTAGCCGGACATTATTTCGAACTTCTGCGAACCCTGAAACGACAGGCAAACGGGGTTGATTTTAATGATCTCATCCAGTTGACCAGAGAATTTCTACAGTCACACCAGGATATCGTTGCCCGGCACATAAGACCTCGGTATCAGTATATTCTGGTTGATGAATTCCAGGACACCGACCCGGCACAGTTTGAGATAATTACTGCCATTATCGGTGATTTAAAGCCCGGTACGAGAAGTCTCTTCATCGTCGGAGATCCCAAGCAGTCAATTTACCTGTTCCGGAATGCTGATGTAACGAGGTTTAAGGAAGCTCAGAGCCGTATCCTCTCTGACTGCAGGGGAAATCTCATCAACCTTGACACGAGTTTTCGAAGTTGCCGGGAAGTCATCGGATGTGTCAATTACCTCTTCTCACGGATTTTTGCATCTACTGAAAAGCCCTGGGAGTTTGGATATGAACCGATTCAGGTTTGTGATGACCGGAAAGCATCGCCTGGTACTATCACGGTGCTGCTTCCAGGAAAGGCACCAAAAGGGAGTGAACGGTCAGAGACGAAAGAGATTGAAGCCGGGATGGTTGCAGACCTTGTTCACCAGGTGGTCTCCTGCGGCTCTCTTCAGATTACCGACCGTGACGGGATAACAAGGCCTGCCGGGTTTGGAGACATTGCCATTCTTATTGAGCGACGGACTCATCTTACCCGGTATACAACCGCTCTTTCGAGGAAGGAGACGCCGTTTTACGTGCATGGGGGCATCGGGTTTTATTCCCGACAGGAGATCTATGACATCTACAATATTCTCTCGTTCCTGTTACGCCCGTATGATTCTGCTGCACTGCTCGGTGTTCTTCGGTCTCCCTATTTCAGCCTCTCTGATCCGCTGATATATCATATACTCCATGTTCCAGGAGCGAAACGGAGCTGGAGTCTGTATGAGAAATTGAAAGCCTGTGCTGAACGATTCAATACCTCATCCTCTGAGATCAGCTCCTCTGATGAGAAGGTTTCCTGCAGAGCTTCTGACCAGGAACTCATTACCCGAGCAGCCCGGTTGCTTGAATCGTGGAGAAGACTTGCCGGCAGAGAGCCGGTGGTGCCACTGGTAAACCGCATCATCCGGGAATCGGGTATTCTTACCATCTATGGTGCATTAGAGCAGGGTGAACAACAGGCAGCAAATCTGACAAAACTCCTCGGAATCATCCGGGGGAGAACAGAGGGAGGATATTACAGTTTATTCGACCTCGTGCAGGATATGATGATCTCCATTGCTGATGAGGAGCGGGAAGGAGAAGCAGCCCTTGATACTCTCTCAAAGACATCGGTGAATATTATGACCGTACATGCTGCGAAGGGTCTTGAATTCCCCGTGGTAATTCTTCCTGACATGGGCTCATCACGGGAAGGAAAATCCGGTTCCATCCTATCCGGTGATCATTCCCATCTCTATGGGGTAAAACTGCCTGATCCTGAAAATGATTATGAGATCCGTGAAACCCCGGTCTATACGGCATTATCCCTTATCCAGAAAGAAAAGGAGGCAGCAGAGAGAAAACGACTCTTCTATGTCGGAACAACACGAGCCCGGGATCATCTTGTCCTCTGCGGAAAACAACCGGATAAGTTCTATGAATCAGTGGATAAGAGTAATAACCGGATTGACTGGGTGTGTACGCTCTTTGGGATAACCAAGGATATTGCAGAAGAAGGGGGCGTAATTACCATTGATCCGAAAGATGGCGGGAAAGAAATCGATGTTACTATCCTGACCGATCCTGATCAGCTGACCCGGATGTGGGCACAGGAAGCACTTCCTCCTCTGACAATACCAGACGAATATGCATCGGTATCGGGAAAAAGAAAGAGTGGAATCGGCACGAACCCGGAGGAGGTAAAAACGGCCATCAGACCGGTTCCGGTGACTGATATTGGCAGGGGAAAAGCGACCGGACCAGAGGAGCAGAATATCCATCAGGTCACGATTCCTGGTGCATCCCATTTACAGCCTGATGAGATTGGAACTCTCCTCCATCAGATCTTTTCTGGTAAGGATCCAAAAACAGTCCTCGTCTCCTATGGTATCACAAGCCCTGAAGCAGAATCTTTCTGTGCATCCTTATATCAGCGGTTTTGTACCACTCCCCTGATTCGTGATGCTGTTCGTTCGTTCCAGGAAGTATCATTTATAACCTTTAGTGGAGATTACCCGGTCACCGGACGGATAGATCGGCTCATTCAGAGCAGCAATGATGAATGGGCTGTGATTGATTACAAATCAGGAGACAAGAGTGGTGCCGATCTGCAACTGAACGTATACCGGGTTGCAGCAGAATCACTCACCGGCCAATCGGTCAGAATGTATCTCTATTCGATGAACTCCGGAGAGTTTACAGAGCCGCGGTATCTTTCCGATGAAGAGATAAAAGAATCGGTCAGGAAATATCTGGGGAAGTAAACCTCCTCCTGCAGATTGAGAATCATCTTCCGTAGACCTTCACAAGAGCCGAGAGCCGCCCGGCGAGCTCTTGTGAAACCATCCCTTCAGAAAGCCGCCATCTCCAGTTTCCGTCTTCAGTCCCTGGTTTATTCATTCTGGCTGCTCTATCAAGTCCAAGAATATCCTGCATAGGGATGATAGCGGTATTGGCACTGCTCATCATTGCCAGACGAATAAATAAATCCGCGATTTCATGAATCCCCGGTTCCCGTCCCAGGTATGCGATAAGCCTTTGTTTTTCTTCCTGAGTTGCATCCTGTTCATACCATCCCCTGACCGGGGTATTATCATGGGTTCCGGTATACACGACTGAATCTTTGGGGATATTATGCAGAATGTATGGATTATCACCGGTTGGTGAGCTGAATGCAAAGACCAGGACCTTCATTCCCGGAATTGTAAACTCTCTCATAATCTCCCTGACATCGGATGTGATTATTCCCAGATCCTCAGCAATAATCGGGAGGCAGGGGAACTCTTTCACAAGGGTCCTGATGAGATCCCAGGCCGGCGCCTCGACCCAGCGTCCTTCGATAGCCGTATCTTCCCCGGCTGCTATTTCCCAGAACCCGACAAGACCTCTGAAATGATCTACCCGGACATAATCAACCATGGAGAGTTCTCTCTTCAGTCGCAAACGCCACCAGGAAAAACCGGAGTTCTTCATGGCATCCCAGTCATAGAGCGGATTATTCCAGACCTGCCCGCTTGCACTGAAATAATCCGGAGGAACACCTGCAACGAACTTTGGTCTCTTCTCCTCATCCAGCAGAAAAAGATCCGGATGGGTCCAGACATCACTGCTGTCATAATCGATGTAGATTGGAATATCACCAATAAGTCGTATGCCCGCAGTATGACATTTTTTCAAAAGTGCCTCCCATTGACAGGCAAAGATGTACTGAAGAAATTTCTCTCGCTCTATGACTGATGCATTATTCTTCTGAAACTCAAAAAGTGCCTCTGGATCTCTGCTTCTGAATTCAAAAGGCCAGTCTGACCAGACTGCCGGGGCAAAATGTTTCCTGATAGCGATAAAAAGAGCATAATCATCAAGCCACCATGCCTGCTCAGCGCAATAGGCGATAAACCGGGGATCAGATCCAAAAAACGCGAACCGGTTATATGCCATATCAAAGAGCCTATCCTTGTATGCAATGACGGATGAGAAATCAACCTCATCACGGGGAAGATTTAAATCCGGTTCCAGATCTGATACATCAAGATACCCGTCATTGACCATCTGTTCAGGACTTATGAGGAGCGGGTTTCCTGCAAAAGCAGAGAGGGAATGGTACGGGGAGTTATCATACCGGATATCGGTCGGATGGACCGGGAGAATCTGCCAGTACCGCTGTCCTGATCCTTGCAAAAAATCAACAAACCGGTATGCGTCCGGACCGAGATCGCCGATGCCAAACTGGCCGGGAAGTGAAGTGATGTGCAGAAGGATACCGCTGCCACGTGTTTTCATTCACCGCCTCCATGGAGTATTGTAGCATGCATATTGATTATCCAATAATTCATGAGTCTATATGCCATTATTCTGCACCCATTTCTGAATGACATCTGACACCCAGGTATTCACCCAGGAATGAGTATTCGCGAATCCAGTTCTGTGCCTGATCATCGCCGGTCTCCATGGTGTGTTTCATCTCATGACACATCTGCTCGCCTATCCGGTAATACGTGTTCTGGCATGCCCACAGGTCCATTGAGAGTCCGAGTGGAGATAGCAGACTGAATAATCTGTTTACATCTTTAATATTTTCAATATGGTCAGGATCTTTTGCAATAGCAGTTAACATTCGTGCGATAGCCTGAGCGGCATGGACTGAGAGGAGTTTTGTATCAGGAAGGAAGTTCCCCCGGTTCATATCATCAAGGATTCTCTGAATTTTATTGACATCTATGCTCTCCTCTTCAAGACTGGCAATAAGCTCCCGGTTTAACGTGTATTGGATGGGAAAATCGAGTGCAACGGGCGACGGGATGTTCAGTTCCTTCATCGCCGTAACAAAGGGAAAATGTCTGTGACACAGTTGATTGTATGCGTACTCAACACTTTCAAGAGCTTCGTTTAATATACTGTACATCACTTTTCGTTTTCCATCCGGAAACAGGTGCCAGAGTGAGTATGCATGCACATCAAAGTGCCGGTCAATAGACAGAATCATCCCGGGAAGATCGCTTTTGGTAAATGCAGCCCAGATGCTTTCTTTTATCTCCTCGAAATCATCCTCCGATGTATACGTCCTCACGCCGCCGATAAAATTATGATCGCTCATGTGAAGAGCGATAAACATCAGAGTTGACTCTTTTCGCGTGCTCTTTGACCTGAAGAGAGCATGACCCATGGCCAGTTTTAAACTCCCCGTTTCTGCCTGTTCATATGATTGACAGGAGATTTCATAGAGATGTGTTGAAGATTCATCTGGTCTGCCTTCGATGAGGGAGCATATGGCAAACTGAAATGCCAGACGGTTAATATCAAAAATTGCGGTCTTAACATATTTTGTATAGATGTCTCCTCCGGTCCCAAGATTTGGAAGATTGGATGCTCCCTTCTCCAGATATCTGATAAAATCAGGCTCTAGATCCTGACCGGTTACATCCCTGGCCAGTTGCATGGCACGACAGGCATACATCATCACCTGGACGGTTTCAATACCGGCAAGATCATCAAAAAACCATCCGCAACTGGTCTGCATAAAGAGAGCATTCTTCTGCAACTCCAGCAGCTTCAGGCATCGTGTTACCTCTTCATGAGTGGGTGTCCGTTTCGCGTATGATGAAAAGAACCGGGATATTCCTTCATCAGTCCGGTGTATGATGAGGTCGCCATATGCATCCCTGATCTCCCAGGGATCATGAAAGAGCACTTCCATCTCCCGTTCAAAAAGGACCGCGAGTTCATTGATAAGCCATGATATCGCATCCCTGAGAGGTCTTCGCCATTTCTGGTTCCAGGGTTTGATATTATACGGGGATACTGCGGAGGTGAATGATGCCGGATAGCAGACCGATGTATCCGAAATCAGGCAGGCATATAATGCCCGGCATCCGCAATTATCCTCCCAGCGCTTTACTCCATGACTACAGCTCCATGAGGTGTTTTCAGCGATGGCCACCTCATACTCCGGTGGAAATTTCTCAAGATATTCGCCATATATGGTAATTTTTGCAAGGTTTTTTGATTCAATCTCATGGAGGGCATATGCGAGTGCCATATCAGCAAACCGGTGATGATGTCCGTATGTCTCTCCGTCGGTTGCAACGGACACCAGATGTGGCTTATTGGATTCGTTCGGGAATGCATCAATCAATCGTCTGGTGAACCGGTCACCATTATCGAGCAGGTTTCCAAACGCCACCTCACCGGCTATTCCCGGCTCGTAAAAGAATATGGAAATAGTTCTTCCTGATGGAAGAATACACTGGTATGGTCTGCTTATATCGAGCGTTTCTTTGGTGACTTCAATCCAGTTCTCATCTCCGGTCTTTCGAATCCGCTTTGCCTGGTGGGGTGCGAGGATGGTAAACCGAATCCCCTGCAGGGCCAGGAGATCTAGGGTTTCACTATCCACGGCAGTTTCAGATAACCACATCCCTTCCGGCATCCTGCCAAACCGGTAGATGAAATCTTTTATCCCCCAGAGTATCTCGGTTTTCTTATCCCGGCTGTTTGCCAGGGGCATGATGAGGTGGTTATATATCTGGGCGATTGCTGACCCATGACCGGAAAAGGTCAATTGGCTTTCTTTATCTGCCTGGAGGATGGCCTGGTACACTTCCTGGTTATGAGTCTCCAGCCAGGAAAGGAGGGTCGGACCGAAATTGAAACTGATCTTGGAATAATTATTTACAATGTCAATGATACGGCGTTCAGATCCAAGAATTCGTGAAGCAGCCATCGGGGCATAACATTCATTGGTTACCCGCTCGTTCCAGTCATGAAAAGGGAATGCAGATTCTTCAATTTCAATCTCTTCCAGCCACGGATTCTCCCGTGGAGGCTGGTAAAAATGCCCATGAATACATATGTACCGGTTTATGGAAGTCACCCCGCCAGGATCCTGAATCATGTATATGCATCTCTTATGAACCGTTCAATGGTTTGATTGTTTTGTTCCTGTTTGTACGGTACGGGTATGATTGTCACTGAGAAGGGCCGGGAAGTGAGATGTATCTCTAAATTATGAGATCTATATCCTGCTTTTTCTCAAAAATGCCAAAAAACATATATATCAATGCCAGTACTGTTTTAATTGGATTTATGAACCCAGATAATCGCAATGGTCAGGTTCAGACAATAATGGCTACGATCTCCTCACTGATGGCAAGCAGGCGTATCGAAGATAAACTTCGTGCAGTATCCCTACTCGGACAATATAAGAAAGTTCTTCCCCCTCCGTTTCTGGACCGCATCATTGAAGAACTGAAAAAAGATTCGCATTCCGAGATACAGGAGGCATTACAGCCATTGCTGAAGACTGAAGAGGAAGAGACAAGTCCTGTTCCGGTCTCAAACAAAGAGATAATAGCGGGGTACTCAGGTTCACTCGAAAACGCCCTGAAAAAAGCGCTTGACATCGCAAATATCTTTGATCTCTCGCATGTCACCGCTAAAGCGCTCAGGCAACAGCTTCTGGAGGGGCAGAATGGATCTGAGAATGGAATTTACTCTGATTTTATCCAGCAAAAATCCCGTATATCTCCTGAGCTGGCACTTTTTCCCCAGATCGCTTTAAAAGTCTCTCCAATCTCGGCATTGTCTGAAGTGATCAGGATTATCCCCGAATTATCCAAAAAAGGGGAAAAAGGGAAGATACAGTCTGACCGAAAGAATATCGAGACAAAACTTGATGAGATTCTTGAGACAGAACAGGAGATCTCCTTTAATATTGCCGGGTATGAACTCCTCTATACTCTTGAGCGGATGATGCGGGACTTAATCCAGCAGCGGATTCTAAAGCCCAACATGGATAATCTTCAGACGAAAATTCCGGCTGATGTCCTGGAGGGCATGAAGAAGCGAAAGGATGTGGAGGAGAATAATCCGATCTCCATCGGGTCATATGAGCTGATTGAGTATTGCGATTTTACCGACCTTAAAAAGATACTCGAAAAAGGGCGCAACCATGAGTTTTTCTCAGACATCTTCTCCTTTGAAGAGATAAAAACGGTCTATAGTAAACTTGGGGAACTGGATCCCATCCGGAAAAAGATTGCACATTCACGACCCCTGACACGAAAAGAGTTTGAACGGCTCAGATTATACGCAACTGATATCCTTGACAGAATCCGGAAATAATTACGCGTATACATTCTGACTTTTTTTCTTTACTTTTGTTCTTTTATACTGCACGGTGTAATGTCAGAGAATGTTCAAAGTAACATGAATGGCCTGCTTACAGCTGCACTCAACATGTGCTTCATAATTTCAGCCGGAATGTCTGGTATGAAACTATATATACCGGATCAGTAGATTCCTGCTATGAATGGAAAGATCCCGGGGTCATCGCGAATAGGGATTCTTACGTCTGGTGGCGATGCTCCTGGTATGAATGCAGCGGTCAGGGCAGTATACCGTGCCGCACATGAACTTGGTATTGAGGTTATCGGGATCAGGAGAGGATTTACCGGACTGATTGAGGGGGACTTTTTCCTGATGGACCGGTCTCATGTGGCGAATATCATCCACCTGGGCGGAACGGTTCTTGGAACCTCAAGATCAGAAGATTTCAAAACCTTTGAAGGGCGGAAAAAATCCGCTGAAAACCTGCAGAATGCGGAAATTGATGCACTTTTAGTCATCGGCGGCGAAGGATCATTCAGGGGTGCTGACCTCTTTAATGATGAGACTGGTATCCCGACCATTGGCATTCCTGGTTCCATAGATAATGATATTCCGGGGACAGACTTTTCAATTGGGTTTGATACCGCAATTAATACTGCCCTTGAGGCAATAGATAAGATCCGTGATACGGCCATTTCACATGGGCGCCTGTTTTTCGTTGAGGTGATGGGGCGGTCATCAGATCTCATCGCCATCGAGAGTGGTATAGCAGGTGGAGCGGAGTACCTTGTACTTCCCGGGGATCAGAATGCAATTACAGATCTCTGTACACGGCTGACCGATGCTTTTCATGCCGGAAAACGGTATGCAATCGTGGTGGTTGCAGAAGGTGAGAGACCAGGTTGCAGTTTTCAGATCTCACAGCAGGTATCAGAACAGATAGCAATTGAATCGCGGGTGGTGGTTTTAGGTCATATACAGCGGGGCGGCAGTCCTACTGCACGTGATCGCGTCCTTGCCGCAAAACTAGGCGTCAGTGCTGTCAATGCCTATACAAAAGGTCATGCAGGAGTAATGGTCGGTGAATTAAGAAGGAGTGTTGTCCTGACTCCCTTTGACAAGGTTATAACCGGACGACAAAAACCTGAACCGAATATCATCCGCCTGGCACAGATCCTGACAAAATAATCTCCTTGTTCAGCCTGGCCCTGATCGCCATCCGGTATCCGCAGATAACCTGGATGGTATCCCCAAATAATCCATTCATCTCCGGATTTCCTGTGTCAATATAGAGACTTTTTGTGTTTCTCAGTTTTGCCTCAGTTGCGACAACTATAAGGGCATCGGTGCCTGTCCTTGCCAGGACATGATGACTGATCTGCTGGTTTCCTCGCCCGAGAATAAATCCCTGTGCCCCGATTGGACTGAGAATGATTTTTACCCGGTTATAGTGACCGAGAAGACTGAGGATCTGTTTTTCATTCAGATCACTCCCGACAATTCTCCCCTGGAATATCGCATCAACCCCGAGAATTGTGTGACTGATTCCAAGCCGCTCTGCAACAGCGCCGGTCGTGCTCCCTGCTCCGAGAAGATACAAGGTGTCATCCCGCATAATCTCTGTAATAAATGATGCAATCTCTTCTGTTGCCTGACGATCATCACCACAGGATATCTGTTTGCATGACTGGCAGGGGATAGATGAGGATGGAATTTTTGCAAAGCCAAAAAGCCTGGTATTCAGATTTCCTTTCCTATACTCTTCTTCATCCACATCCATGACTTCTCCGTCTGTGCAGGAACTCCCATTCCATTGAGAGAGAAGTCTGGCAGCAGATTCCGGGGAGGTTGCAAATACTCCTGAATAGATCTTCACCCCGGTCGGAATACCAAGGATGGGGGTTTCTGCCCCGGTACATGAATATACATCCCGTGCGGTCCCATCTCCCCCACAGAAGATAATAATATCGCAGTTATTCTTGATGAATTCCTGACATGCAGCACTGGTGTCAGCGGCTGTCGTGGTGATAGTCCCGTCGTCAGAATACGATCTATCTGGATGATACAGGCAGGTGTGGGGAAGTTTGGCAGCAACCAGTTCAGCTTCTCCCATCTCCCCGCCTGCAGTAAAAAAGTGGATATCTCTCCGGGTTATACCGGATAAGAACCGGATGGCTTTTACAGGAGATTCCCTGACAGCACCCCTGTCAATTGCCTCCTGAACACGTCCATCAGTTCCTTTCAGGCCTACCGCTCCTCCCATCCCGGCGTAGGGATTAACGACAAACCCGATTCTTATCATGACATTACGGGGAGTTTTTTCAGGGATTCTGCAATCAGGTCTGCCGGGTATTCATAGTCAACGAGGGATCCTGCAAAGTATCCTTCATAGCTGGAGAGATCAAAGTGACCATGTCCACTGTTGTTAAAGAGGATGGTCTTTGCCTCGCCGGTCTTTTTACATTCAAGTGCCTTATCGATTGCAACCCTGATGGCATGAGCAGACTCCGGTGCAGGGATGATACCTTCCGCACGTGCAAACATCACTGCTGCATCAAACACCTCATTCTGGTACACCGAGGTTGAATCAATCAACTGGTCTGCATGAAGTCTGGAAACCAGCGGTGCCATTCCATGGTATCTGAGCCCACCGGCGTGGATGGATGGGGGAATAAAGTCATGGCCAAGGGTAAACATCTTCAGAAGCGGTGTCAGACCTGCCACATCACCGAAATCATATGCAAACATCCCCTTGGTCAGAGAGGGACATGCTGAGGGTTCAACCGCGATGACCTCAAGATCCGGATTCTTCCCGTCTATCTTATCCTTCACAAACGGGAAACAGAGTCCGGCAAGGTTTGATCCACCACCCGCTGATGCAATGACAATATCTGCCTTCTCATCCACCATGTCAAGTTGTTTTTGTGCTTCCTGCCCGATGATGGTCTGATGGAGACAGACATGATTGAGGACACTTCCGAGTGAGTAGTTCGTGTTGTCATGGGTTGCTGCGTCTTCAACCGCTTCAGATATGGCGATTCCAAGGCTGCCCGGAGTATCAGGATCTTTTGCAAGGATCGCCCGGCCGGAATTGGTATCTGGTGACGGTGATGGGACACAGGTTGCTCCCCAGGTCTGCATCATCATCTTCCGGTATGGTTTCTGGTCATAACTTCCCCTGACCATGTAGACTTTACATTCCATGCCGAAGAGCTGGGTGGCAAATGCCAGAGAGGACCCCCACTGACCTGCTCCGGTCTCAGTCGCAATTCGCTCAATCCCTTCTTTCATATTGTAATATGCCTGGGCTATGGCGGTGTTGGGCTTGTGGGATCCTGGCGGGCTTCCTCCTTCATACTTATAGTAGATCTTTGCCGGGGTTTTCAGGATCTTTTCAAGACGGTGCGCCCGAAAGAGCGGGGATGGTCTCCAGAGCGTGTAGATGTCACGAACCTCCTCTGGAATGTCAATGTACCGGTCCTGGCACATCTCCTGCTTTATAAGTTCTTTCGGAAAAATCGGTTCGAGATCAGCAGGTCCGACCGGCTTTTTGGTCTGGGGATGCATTGG
>CAZEWE010000016.1:0-27330 GCA_964515765.1 uncultured Methanospirillum sp.
ACTGCCATTATTAATACGACAATTATTGCTGCTAAAATGACTATTACATCCCTTTTTTCCATCTGGCAGCCCTCTTCTGATAGAACATACGCGACTGAAATATTTATATCGTGAAGTCATGACACTTCTCATCTGATAAAAATCCCCTGCTTCACATAGAGAATCATGATCTTATTTATGCCAAAGTGAATCGAATAATATGGAATCACTGTATGAGGATGTAAAATATGTCAGATGGAAATAATCCAAACCCTGAATCCTGTGATAATAACTGTTCATCCTGTCCTTCAGGCGCTACCTGCCCGACAGCTGCCGGAAAATTACCGCCAAAAGCTAACATCGATGTTCAGCACGTAATACTTGTTTTATCAGGGAAGGGTGGAGTCGGAAAATCGACGGTGGCCGTAAACCTTGCCTACGCCCTCTCAAACCATGGAAAACAGGTAGGTCTATTGGATCTTGATATTCACGGACCGAACGTTCCCAAAATGCTCGGTATTGAAGATCACAAACTGCTCGCTGACCAGAATAAAATTGTCCCGGTAAAAGTGACCGGCTCATTACAGGTTGTTTCAATGGCATTCCTGCTTCCTGAAAAACATGCCCCGGTCATCTGGCGTGGAGCGATGAAGTCAGGAGCAATTAAGCAGTTCCTTGAAGACACTGCCTGGGGCTCCCTTGACTATCTGGTGGTGGACCTTCCCCCTGGCACCGGTGATGAAGCCTTAACTATTGCGCAACTGGCCCCGAATTTACGTGGTGCGGTCATTGTCACCACCCCCCAGGAAGTATCAACCCTGGATTCTACCAAGGCCATCACATTTGTTGAACAGCTTGGACTGAAAGTAATCGGCGTCATTGAAAATATGAGCGGATTTGTCTGCCCGCATTGTGGAGAAGCCGTAGACCTCTTCGGGAAGGGTGGAGGAGAGCGGATCGCAAAAGATCATAATGTCCCATTCTTAGGAAGCCTCCCCCTGGATCCGGAAGTGAGAAAAGCCGGTGATGAAGGACGTCCATTTATTATCAGACAGAAGGATTCTCCAACCTGGAAAGCGGTTGATACCGTTATGGAACACCTTGTCAGCATCGTTGAAAAACAGATATGAATTATTTAGAAGTTCTTTGTGGGAGAGAAGAAAATCTCCCAATATACTCCGTAATCGTACAATGTTTAGAGGATATATCGAAATTTCCAGAGCTTATCGAACCAATATACCGTGATGCAATAACGCTGAATGAAACACTTCTGGAAAAACTCCGGTTTGGCCTGTTACGGCTTCAGTTACATTCAGAAATTCATCGGAACAGCGATATGGAAGAGGCACAGAAGATGCGGTTCGTATCAGAGATGATAGAGCGCACAATATTTGGTGGTCTCTTTATAGAACGGGAAAGTTACGTCTCCGAGTAAACATCATGCCTCAGGATCGGAATGAATTCTTTGTCATCAGGATTCCTGATACCGGATCTCTTCTTGATGCGGTCCGGATAATTGCTGCGTCTGGTCTTACGATAACCAGATGTCATTTTAACCGCTCGCTGGATCCGGTCACCGCATTTTTTTCTGTATCGGGTGATGAATGGGCCTGTACTCGTGGTGCGCAGGCATTGCTGGACAGTGGATATCTGCAGAACACGGTAACTTATCCGAAAAGTGTGCGGTTCACGGTCATTGTTCCGGAAATTCCCGGGACACTGCACAGAATTCTCACCATCCTGAATACCTATAATGCTGAAATTAGCTCCCTCTCATTTGATAACCGGGGCAGATATCCTGATGCCCTGCACATCAGTCTCCGGGTTTTGAGACCTGACAAAACTGAAGCGTTAATCAAGGCTATTGAAGCTGAATATCCGGTAGAGATTGATGGATATGACTGCGGTGACAGTTGTGATGATGGAAGTCTCTTTTATGTCAGATACGCAGCACGGGTAAGTGAAATACTCGATGACGTGGATGACCCCTATATCCTTGAATTATTACATCAGTTCAGTCACATTGCACAACAACTGACAGAATATGGGAAAGAATACCAGGATGTACTGGAACAAATACTTCTGAACGGAAAGCGACTGAAAGAGACTACCGGTGAAGGCTTTTATGCAGACGTTCAGAAGATTGCAATCAATGACACCCTGACACTCTATTGTTTCCAGCTTCCCGGCGGAGGATCAATCTTTGTAATCGATGCGCCTGATGAGCGTGTCATGATAGACACCGGGTATGGTATATATCATGAGGATGTTCTCCGGATGTTTGCGGCCTATGGTCTTGGTGGAAAAGATGACTTTACCCGGATACTCCTGACACATGGTGATACTGATCATTGTGGTGCTGCCGGCTTTTTCCATGCCCCGGTATATACTCATGAAGGCACCTGGGATATTATAAAAACTAATAATCGTGCGTGGGGAGCAACCACCCAGGATATGGTTTTAGAACAGGTGTATACGGTCATGATAAACCTGTTTGCCCGAATGACCCCTCCAGATGATGTTATCCTCCTGCCGTGTTCCGGGGATTTAAAACGTGGAGAATTTCCTGTCCTTACATCCTTTAAAGCCGGGGGATACAGCTTTGAAATATTAGAGGGGCATGGAGGACATCAGCATGGTCTTGTGTATGTTCTCTGCAAGGAAGCCGGAGTCTTGTTTACTTCTGACACCATCCTTAACCTGAAACACTTAAGTCCTGAACGCAGTGCATACAATAACTTTGCCGTGTATCTGGTCACGACGGTAAATGTTGATCCTGATCTTGTGAAAAGTGAGCGGAAAGCATTGATACAACTTGCACAGGGACTTGATCTGGAGCTCCAGGCAAACGGAAAACGTCTTCTCTATTGTTGTGGACATGGGCCGGTTTCAGTAATGCAAAACGGTGAACTGACACCTGCTTTGGAACCTGTTACCTACCGGCACTCACCGGCTTGAGAAGATCAGGTACGATATCCTGATGAGGATTCCATCTGAACGTATACACAGGTATGAATCAGCACCGTGTGCAGGATATGATGCAACTGATGGCAACGCGGATAAATGCCATCGCCGGTCATATCTCTGATGAAGAAGTCTCTCATTTTATCAAGGAACTCCTGGATGCCAAACGCATCTATGTAATGGGTGCAGGACGTTCCGGTCTTGTTGCAAAAGCGTTTGCCATGCGGCTCATGCATCTTGGTATGATCAGTTATGTTGTGGGTGAGACCATCACTCCTGCATTACAGAATGGAGATCTCATCGTGGTCTTATCCGGATCTGGAAAAACGAGAACTATTGTTGAGATTGTCCAGACTGCAAAGGAGATAGGAGGGCGGATATCTCTTATTACCTCAAACCCGGACTCTCCAATAGGAAAAATCTCCGATTCAAAGGTCATTATTGAAAATTACCGTGACAGTATTCCTGATGAAAGTAAAGAATATGACACCAGGCAGATGCTTGGTGAGCACCGGTCATTTGCTCCGCTTGGAACCCTGTTTGAGACTGCGGCAATGACATTTTGTGATGCTGTTATATCACGTCTGATGGAGATTACCCAGACTGATGAATCAGAACTCAAAGACCGGCATGCAAATATTGAGTGATTCAGATGAAAAAAATATCAAAACGAGCCCAGGCAATAGAGATGTCCGGGATCAGAAAATTTTTCCAGGCTGCGAAACCCGGTTCCATTAATATGACCCTGGGTCAGCCTGATTTCGTCACCCCAGATCATATCCGAAGCGCAGCAGTCAAGGCGATTGAAGAAGGAAAAACCGGGTATACCTTCAACGCAGGACTGCCTGAATTGCGAGAGGCATTATCTGACAAATTTAAAAATGAAAACAACCTGAACTACACTCCTGATGAGATCATAGTAACCGCAGGAGCGGGAGAGGGTCTCTTTATCGCCATACAAAGTCTTGTTGAGACCGGTGATCGCGTTCTCCTGACCGATCCCGGTTTTGTCTCATATGAGGCTTGTATCCAGTTTGCCGGGGGAAAACCGGATTTTGTGCCACTGACCAAGGATCTGCATATTCAGGAAGAAGTTCTGTATGAAAAACTGGATGGTGCACGGCTTCTTATTCTTAATTCACCCAGCAATCCCACCGGAGTAGTTGAGTCAAAAGAGACTATCCGGTCGATTACAGAAGCAGCAATGGATGCCGGAGTTACCGTTCTCTCTGACGAAGTGTACGAGCATATCATTTATGATGCCGTTCATGCAAGTGCCGGAACCTTTGGTGATGATGTCATCACGGTTAATGCAGCAAGTAAAACCTATGCCATGACCGGATGGCGTCTTGGATATATTGCCGGACCACCGGAGTACATGGAGCAGTGTCTGAAGGTCCATCAGTATTGTCAGACCTGTGCAACTTCAATCAGCCAGTATGCCGGGGTAGCTGCGTATACCGGGGATCAGTCCTGCGTGAAGATGATGCGTGACGAATACAAAGCACGCCGTGACATTCTGTTTTCCGGGTTTCATGATATGGGGTTGGATTTCCCTGAACCCCAGGGTGCATTTTATGCATTTGTTCCTCTTGGAAAAGAAAGGACACAAAAAATTATGGATGCCGGTGTTATTATTGTCCCGGGTGATGCATTCGGACCTTCAGGTGCAGAATATGCCCGATTCAGTTATGCTACTTCACGTGATAATATTAAGGCTGCAATCGAGCGAATGAGACCGGTTCTTGAGGTTTAAAATGGTATATGATTTATTAAAGAAATTATCAGATGCACATGGGCTTTCAGGATTTGAAGGAAATATCAAATCAATCATCCGAAAAGAACTGTCAGGATTCGTTGATGAAATATATGAAGACCGACTGGGAAATCTTATCGCAGTAAAAAAAGGGACCGGACTTTCTGTCATGATTGCATCCCATATGGATGAAATCGGGCTAATGGTCCAGTATATCGACGAAAAAGGATTTATAAAATTTGTAGGAATTGGAGGTTGGTTTAATCCGACTCTTCATACCCAGCGTGTTGTTCTCCACGGGACGAAAGGACCGGTTTCCGGAGTTATCGGATCAAAACCTCCGCACGTTATGACACCGGAGGACCGGAAAAAAGAGATCAAGATGGAGGACATGTTCATTGATATCGGGGCATCATCAGCAGAAGAGGTAGCAGACCTTGGAATTGAGATCGGAACTCCGGTTACAATTGAACAGGAACTAATTCACCTTGCAAATGATCGGATTACCGGAAAAGCGCTTGACAACCGGGTCGGTGTGCTGGTCCTGATTGAGACCATGAAGAAGATGGAGACCTCAATGACCATTTACGGAGTGTTTACCGTACAGGAAGAGGTAGGTCTGAAAGGCGCTAAGGTCAGTGCTTTTGCTTTACATCCGGACCTTGCCATTGCGACCGATGTTACGATCCCGGGAGATCATCCAGGCGTCACAAAAAAAGATGCATCAGTTGAGATGGGGAAAGGACCAGTTCTTGTTCTTGCGAGTGCATCAGGAAGAGGATTACTGGCAGATAACCGGCTGGTAACCTGGCTTCGATCGGCTGGTGATAAGAAGAAAATCCCATACCAGCTGGAAGTTGGTGACGGAGGAAACACAGACGCTTCCATCATCAACCTGGTCCGTGATGGAATACCCAGCATCCCCTTATCAGTCCCTTCACGATATATTCATTCACCGGTAGAGGTTGTTGATCTGAAAGACGTGGAAGCAACTATCGATCTGCTGGTTGAAGCATTGAAAAAGAAACCAAAGATCTGATGATTCAAAATCATGTCTCAATAAAAACTTTATTTTTTTAAAGAATATCTCATACTATTATGATTCGGAAGATAAGAAGACCCTTTATCATTCTCCTCACTTTTTTTCTTTTCCTTTCAACGGCCATACAAGCGGAGGAAAACATAACTGACCCTGTTGCAGGAATAGATCTTATTCAGAATGGATCTTTTGAAGAGGGATTGACAATCCTTGAAGAATACACCAGAAATAATTCGACGAACCCAGAGGTATGGAATTCAATTGGGTATGCACTGAATAATCTGGGCAGGTTTCGTGATGCGATATCTCCCTTAGAAGAGGCTACCAGGCTTGATCCCAATCACACGATTGCCTGGACAAACATGGGATGGGCATATAATGAACTTGGAGATTATGAAAAAGCACTCGAGGCTTTGGAGGCTGCAACTATTACCGGCCCTGATAACAAATATGCATGGAGCACGAAAGGGTACACTCTCATCAGAACCGGTGCTCTACCTGAAGCAATACCAGTTCTCAATAAAGCCCTGGAAATAGATCCTGGTTTTTCTGATGCATGGAATAATCTGGGATGGGCATACGCAGAAGATAAAAAATATGATGAAGCAGTAACTGCACTTTCCAAAGCGACTAGTCTTGATCCTGATAATGGCTATGCATGGAACAATTTTGGAAGAATTTTGTATCTGATGGGAAGGACTGAAGAAGCACGCGAAGCTCTGGTTCATGCAACCAAGACAAAACCCGGGTTTGACCAGGGTTGGTATAATCTTGGGAATGTGCTCTATGCTATGAAATCATTCAATGAATCGATTGAAGCATATCGAAAGGCAGTCGAATTAAATCCGGATAATCAGATCGCCCGGGAAAACCTGGAAATTCTGGAAAATTTATATATATAATTTTTCTTACAGAGTTACTGATATCGGGCTGTTTTGTATTTTACCCATACAGATCTGACAGAGCATTGATTTCTTATTGTCAAGGTCATCAAGCGTGAGCGGGTTTGCCATAATGCAGGAAGTATTGTCACAGTGATCCAGGTGTAGGAGATGGCCTATCTCATGGGCTCCTTCCCTTGATAACCGATCAACGAGCATCATCTCATCTGGTGGAAGGCCCCAGTATTCATTTTTAAGTCTGGCTGATGAGATTACAGCGGTCCCGGTCGCTGGACGGGAGAGACCAAATACATACCTGGTGCCCGGTCTGAAGATATCATCTCCGGTTACCAGTAAAATGAATCTTTTTTCTTCATTCCGGCGGGAAAAAACATCAAGACAGGTTAATATTGCACTTGCATCAAACTGATTTCTGCTCCTGTCAAACCCGTTATAAAGAACCGGGCTTTCACATACTTCAGCCGGAATATCCAGAA
The DNA here is from genome assembly GCA_964515765.1 of uncultured Methanospirillum sp. GTDB lineage: Archaea > Halobacteriota > Methanomicrobia > Methanomicrobiales > Methanospirillaceae > Methanospirillum. The sequence goes on from CAZEWE010000016.1 coordinate 7,117, forward strand.
TTTGAGAAATGATCCGGGCTACCGGTATTTCAAGACCGGCTGGCGCGCCGCGATCCCAAAAAATAAGGATATTCATCTCCAATAAACTGGGTAATGAGCGGGTATAAACATATTGAGACGGCAATAGCCAGGTTCATTGCCGGACGATACCGCTCAGTAATCGAAGCAGGTGCCGGAGCAAATCTTCATGCAGCAACCCTGTTATTCAGATCCGGGATATTAATCAGATGTGTGGATATCATTGACCCTCCTCTTTTTTCATGCATACCGTATGTGAAAGACGATGTGTCAGATCCAGAACTCAGGCTCTATCAGGGCTGTGATTGTATCTACGCAATACGGCCGGTTGAAGAGATGATACCTCCGCTGATAAGACTTGCACAAAATGTTCATGCAGATCTCATCGTGTACCATCTGGGATTTGAAGGAACAAACCGCCCTGCCCCCCTGCCCGGATGTGAAGTCCCTCTTCATATGTATGTTAAAAACTGAAGAGAGTTGCCTGTGAGGATTTCTTATCTTTTTCAACCGGTTCTGATGTTTCTTCTTTGCAGGGAGTGATCGGTTCCTGTCCGGAGAAGGTTTCAATGGAGGGAGTTTTATCATTCACAGGTTCTTTCTCTTTTTTCGTCCCCTTTGCCTTTTTGGCTTGTGCCTCTTCCTCTTTTTTCTTCTTTTTCAGTTCCTTCTCAATCTGCTTTTTCTCATCCTCAATTTTCTTAACTATTGATTTGGCAGTCACGGGATCATGAATCAGGATGTCCAGTTTATCTCCGTCGAGATCATATTTTCTCGCAAACTGCTCAGGGAATTCTTTTGCAAGGAGAGAAACCGGACAGAGATATAAGTTCCGGACAGTAGAAGCGGACATATGCATTGATGTGCCCATGTCAGATAGCATCTGCTCCCGCATTGTTTTCTGCCGTTTTGCAACAGACATCTGTCTCCATCTGGATGGGGGCATAATTTTGGCATATCCGGATGGGCGGCCTCGCATCACATCATGTACTCCATAGAGCATGACTGAAGTTGCATACCGCCATAAGGTATAATATTGATTGATGAAGGTGTATCCCAGGTACATATCTGCCCGCGATAATGCCGTATAGGCCTGGGCTGTCTTTTTTCTGTCAGGCAAAACTCCAAGATTGCCTTCAATCCATTGAAGTATTGTATCCGGTGTTTCATCTACCGACATGGACATATCCAGAAGTGATGGAACCTGCCGGTATCCCAGCGTTGCTGCAACCAGGTCAAATATACTGGCCCTGCTATCTTTTCCAGAGATAGAAACATCGTCCTCACCCACCGAATCTTTTCCAATGGCAGAGGCGTAGAGCATAGTTACTGCAGACCTGATATCACCTCCGGCCTGCTCTGCAATGTCTGTTATCGCCTGGGCTGAACAGGTCACCTGTTCCCGGGAACATATTTCACGAAGTCTCGGAACCAGTGATTTTGCCGGCAGAGCTTTAAATTGAACTTTTGTGCACAAATTCCGGATGGTGCCGTCCAGCCCGTATACATCATTGGCAATAAGTATCAGTGGCTGGCGTGCCTGTCTAATCACGTCCGCGATTGCACGTGCTCCTCCCCGATCCGCATTTCCCTGAAGATTATCAGCTTCATCAAGAATGACTAGTTTTCTGGAGGCACCGGTAAGTGAACCGGTACTTGCGCTTCCTCCGGCAACTCTTTCTATGACTGCCTTGGTCCGTTGATCACTGGCATTGAGCTCTACAACTTCCCAGTTCATGTCATTTGCAAGTGCCCATGCACTGGATGTTTTCCCGATACCGGGCTTCCCATAGAGGATGAGAGGAGGGGATTCCACTGTCCACCGGGTTGCCCATTCACTCATCTGGTGTAATGCTTCCCGGTTGCCCACCATCTCATTCAGATGCCGGGGGCGATACTTCTCAGCCCAGTCCATCCCGATTATATGTGCCGGCTATGAAGATAAACCGCATGAACCTCTGTGACTGGCATGCACTCATGTCTTTGTGAAATTCTGAACCAAATAAGACATTTTATGAGTGATGAAACAGAAAAAAAGAGTGAGATTTTGGGCCATGGGAGAATACACCTGCTCCACCGAACAGATAGCACAGGCTGTCAGAACATATGACGGAGTGAGACGGAAAAGTGAAATCGGTGCAATGGTTCGGGATCTTCAGATTGAGTCTCAGGCTGTTGTCGCTTCATTTGGAGAAGATGCTGCAGTTATAAAAAACGGATCAGATGCGTTGCTATTAGCGGCTGATGGGATCTGGAGTAAACTTATGGATGCAGATCCATACTGGGCAGGGTATTGCGCCGTCCTGGTGAACATTCATGATATCGCAGCCATGGGAGGAAAGCCCCTCGCCATGGTGGATGTATTCTCAATTTCAAATGATACAATAAAAAAACAGGTCATACAGGGCATGCATGACGCCTCAAGACAATTTGGAGTTCCAATCGTCGGGGGGCATCTGCATCCGGATACCCCCTACAGTGTTATCGATGTTGCAATTCTCGGTATTGCTCCGCTTGAGAATGTTATCTACAGCAACACGGCATGTTCTGGTGATAAAGTCCTCGTTGCAATCGATTTAAAAGGCAGAGTCCATCCATCCTGTGCCTTAAACTGGGACAGTGCAACCCTGCGATCCGCAAAAGAAGTTCGAGGGCAGATTGCTGTTCTGCAGGAGATCGGATCTCAAAAACTCGTCACAGCCGGGAAGGACATTTCCAATCCCGGTATTATCGGAACGCTCGGGATGTTGCTTGAGGTATCGGGGAAGGGAGCAGATATTGATCTGAAGGCAATACCCCATCCGGACCTAAATGAACACAATATAACCTTTGATCACTGGCTGAAAATGTATCCGGGCATGGGATTTGTTCTGACCGCAAAATGTGAGCATGTTGATACAATTATCAGCCTCTTTCAACGATATGATATGACCGTCTCTCCGATCGGGACTGTAAATGATTCAGGAGAACTTCGCGTACATGATAAAAACTCTTCTGCACTTGTCTTTGAGTTTTCTAAAAACGGAGGGGTAATGCATCTTGGAACATATCCCTGATTCACATTCGATAATCGGCATTGGAATCAGGAGTGATCCTGACCGGGTGTTCTCTGGTATTGCCTCTTACTCCGGTAAGTCATCAATCAGGTGTTACCTGCATCCGGATGTCACGGCCCTGGTACCGCCTCATTTTCAGACGATAATTTCTGAACATCCTGAACAGGACCTTATCGATGATCTTTTTCTCGGGACAATTGATGCAGCGATACGGGGGACTTTATCCTCCCATCACACGCTTCAGATTTTAAAAGAGACAGCCGGAGTATCCAGACTTGAACGGGTGGTCCTCCTGGAAACTGCGGATGGTTCCCGTTTTTTCCTGGGACCGGTCGGGATTGATGAAGGCTGGACAATATCAGAGAAAGTCTCTCTTATTGAAAAAGTAAAACCATTCTGTCAGAAGTTTGGCCTTCCTGAACAGGTGACTGTGTTATCTGGTGGACGACTTGATGATATTGGTCGTCACCCTGGAGTTGATAGAAGTCTTGCTGATGCAGAACTGGTTGCCCGTCTGACCGGCAGCGTTCACAGAGGTATACTCATCGAAGAGGCAGTACAGGACTCAGGATTCATTGTAGCTCCAGATGGAATATCGGGAAATTTGATCTTCAGAACACTGCTATTTCTGGGGAGTGGGCGTTCTCATGGGGCACCGGTCCTGAATATCCCAAAAATCTTCGTAGATACTTCGCGCGTTAACCCGAACTATCTACACGCGCTAAATCTCGCAGATATTCTTATTGAGTTATCTTTCCTGAAAAAATCCTCAATTTGACGAGGAATGTTATTTCTTTGCAATAATGCATCCGATTGCTTATCTCTGAAATCTAATCTCATGAAATATAAAAATCTACTCTTATCAGGTCAGAATATCGAAAATCTCGAGATAATCTCGAAATATTTAAATAGATATCAATATACTTTGTTTTGAGGTAGAGGACTATGGCAGACTTACCTATTGCAGCAGTTGTAAGAATTGCAAAGAAAAATGGGGCTGAGCGTGTGGGAAGCGACGCAGCAGCAGCTCTTGTAGCAAAAGCAGAAGACTACATTGCAAACCTGACCAAGGAAGCAAACCGCCTTGCTCAGCATGCAGGTAGAAAAACAATTAAGGAAGAAGACGTCAAAATGGCCGCAGAGAATGCCTAAAAGCATTCTCCACCTTTGACTTATTCAGGAATTTACTCTTTACCTCAAAGAAAAAATATTATGTGTGCTCGGATGGGGTTGATTTCTTTCGTTACAGCACACCTTTTGTACTAGGAACAATACCGTCATCGTAGACTATTTTTGTTGCCGAGTGAAGTGCAACTGCGAACGCTTTAAACAGCGCTTCACATTTATGGTGGTCCGAAAAACCTGATACGTTCATATGGACCGTCACTTTCGCGTTCTGAATAAAGCTTTCAAAAAAATGCCGGACAAGCCAGGGTTCAATCACTCCCTCAACAGGTCCGCTAAATGAACCCTCAAAAACAAGGTACGGGCGACCACCAACATCAACTGCTACTTCAGCTTTTGACTCATCCATGGGAACGGTGACATTGGCAAAACGCTGGATCCCTCTTCCCTCACCAAGGCTCTCAGAGAAAGCCTGCCCCAGAACAATACCAATGTCCTCTATGGTGTGATGAGGGCCGGTCTGTAGATCTCCTATAGCCCGTATGTCCAGATCAAATCTGCCATGTCTGGTGAACGAATCAAGCATATGATCAAAAAAAGGAATTCCGGTATTAATTGATCCATGACCTGAACCATCAAGTGAAAAACGAATAGTAATATCAGTTTCTTTTGTCTTTCTCTTCACTTCTGCAGTTCTCATCCTGCTGCCTCCAATGCTTCACGAAGTGTAATCTTCCCGGAATAAAGAGCCGAACCTAATACTACGCCTGCAGCATCTGCCTCTTTTAATATTTTTATATCTGATGCAGAGGTTATCCCACCTGCAACAACAACAGGAACACTCACAGTGCTTAAGAGATCCCGAACCGGCTTTGGATCTATTCCGTTACACAGGCCTTCAACGCTTACATTGGTATACAATAATGAGCCAGCCCCTTTCCTGATGAACATATCTGCCCATTCAAGAAAGTCGCCTGCAGGGCGTTCCCATCCATGAGTCACCATCTCTCCAGCCCGTGCATCAACCCCTGCCATGATCCGATCACTTCCATATTCATCAGAGAGGGTGGTAAGGCATTCCGGATCCTCAGCAGCAAATGTGGATATAATGATCCGGTCAACTCCACAGTCAAGCCATGAACGGGCATCTTCAAGAGAACGGATACCTCCACCCAGCTGAGTCTCAACACCAGTCCGGATGATGACGTCGGTTATTTTTTCTGCATTCAGTTTTGAAGACCCAAATGCCCCGTCAAGATTCACGATATGAAGGGCTTGTGCTCCCTGATCTATCCATGATTCTGCACATAAGAGGGGGTCACCATAGGCGGTTGCAGTATCTCGTTTCCCCTGAACGAGCTGAACACACCGGCCACCCAGAATATCAACTGCCGGAAAGACAATCATTTTTTCACCTGATCAAGCGTTCAATATTCATTACGAGAATATCCCGTGCACCTGCCTGTTTCAGGCGGTTTATAAGTTGATAGACCTTCTCTTCATCCACTACCGCATGAACAGCAACCATATCCGTAGAAGACGCAACATCCATTATTGTCGGTCCACCCATCCCTGGAATGATCGTCCGGACATCATCAAGAGAGCTGCGAACGACATTCATCATCAGGTAACACTTACCCCTGGCATTTAATACACTCTCAAGTGCCAGGTGAATCTCATCTATCTTCTCTTTTTTATCGATACATGACCGGGGATTTGCAATAAGATAGGTGCTGGTCTCAAGAACAGTATCGATAATTTTTAAATGATTCTGGCGAAGAGTTGTGCCCGAGCTTGAAATATCTACAATGGCATCAGAGATACCCAGAGACGGTGTAGCTTCACAGGCCCCTCCTACCGGGACAATGACCGGTTTGACGCCTGCTTTTTTAAAATATTTCCGGGTGATTGCAGGAAACTCAGTAGATACCCGTTTCCCGTTCAGATCTTTGGGAGAATCCAGATTAGAATTATCAGGGACTGCAAGAACTACTGATGCGGAGCCAAATCCTAAATTGAGAAGCTCAGTAACGACTGATCCTCTTTCCACGACCATATCATGACCGGTAATCCCAAGATCAGCAACACCTGATGCGACATATTCTGGAATATCAATCGGGCGTGCATACAGGATCTCAACGTGCTGATCCCGTGTTCGTGCAATCAGGGTACGGTCACCATTGTCAATAATCCCCAGACCAGATTTTTCAATTAACTCCCTGATTGGAACAGAAATCCGTCCTTTGTTGGGGATTGCAATACGGACATGAAAAACAGAAGTCCGATCAGAGATCGGAGAATTTTTTTTAGTCATTAAAATGTCTTTAATTCGCCTCTGATTACCCGTTCTGTAACAGAGGTGATGTTTTCAAGACCGGAGTCAATGATCTCATATACATCTCTTTCGATGTCTTTTACGGTAAAGGACGGCTTTGGGATAATCTGTGCACTGGCGACCAGTGGCTGGTCTATAGGTGCACCAATCTGTGAGAGAAGCCGGACCTGAATCTCTGCAATACCATCGACTTTCTCAACACAGGTGTGTGCCAGTTCATTTGAAAGCAGATTGTAGATCTTTCCGATGTGATTGATCGGATTTTTACCGCTGGTAGCTTCCATGCTCATCGGCCGGTGTGGTGTGATAAGACCGTTTGCCCGGTTTCCTCTTCCGACAGATCCATCATCACCCATTTCTGCAGATGTTCCGGTAACTGTCAGGAACAGGCTGCACTCAACATCACAGTCGGCAGTGTTCACATACACTTCCACTTTGTTATCAGTGCAGGTTTTTGCTACTTTCAGTGATTCTTCTGCAAGTTTTTCACGGAAGTTTACATAATCAGAGAGAGAGGACACATACCGGTCAACCATGGCACAACAGATGGTGAGTTTAATGGTGTTGCCCTGGCGAAGACCCATGATCTTAATATCTGTTCCATAGACCGGATATTTTGGCCGGAGGGTGTTATCGATGTAAGAAGAGATCTCCCGGATACATTTTTCAATATCAGAGAACGGAGCATATGAAACACCAAATGATGTATCGTTAGCCCGCGGAATCTGACCTGCTTCAGGATTAAAGACATCCCGAAGATCAGTAGACCCGGTTCCAAGACGACAGTCCATGATTAAATGCTGGTCAAGATTGAGTTCCGGTAGAATAGTACGGAGGTAATCTTTGGCTGCTTTTAATGCAACGGTATCAGCCGCAATCTTTTCTCCTTTGAATTCCTTGGTGGCACGACCATCAAGAAGAACAAATATGGGCTTGATGATTTTTCCGCCACCAAACCGTGGCATGGATTCACCGGCAACAATCTCACCCTGGTCGGTATTGTGGTGAAGTACTCCGCCAAACTGATCAATGTACGTATTACATAATGCACGGCTGACCGCTTCTGCGATTCCGTCTGCAATACTGTCGGGATGACCGATACATTTCCGTTCGACCAGTTCAATCTGTTGATCCTGAACCGGGATCTGGTTCAGCATTTCAATTGCGATATTTCTGCTCATCAAAGACCTCTGTACGAATTAAATCAGAAAGATATACCAAGGACAGGTACAGAATACTGTACAAATTCGGTGAGATTGGAATAAGAGATTACCGATAGATACCTTCATTGTCTCGGTGAATTGAATAAGAATCATGGGTACTTAAAATGAAAAATACATCAGACAATACGGATAATACCTGTAAAGCGTTATGGGAATTTCCACCCGTCCCTCCAGATAATTTTTTCTCCATCATGAGTACCTTCAATCATGGCGCAAGACTTCTCTGTCTGATTGGTGCATCGGTCAGGCTGGGAGTCTTTGATGCTCTGGAAGACTGGAAATCAGAAAATGAAATGGAAGAAATAATTCCATACCCGCACCCAGTTACAGATTTTTTTCAGAGCCTAATAAAAACCGGTCTTGTTGAGCATAAAGAAGGAAAGATCCGGAACACACCGGTCGCATCCACATATCTTACCAGTCATTCACCATACTTTCAGGGAGCATATCTGGAGAAGTCAATTCAGCATCTGCAGGACCTCTGGTTACCTCTATCTGACATTCTGACATCCGGGCCAAAGGCTTTTGATGAAGAGCAGTTCTTTGCCGACCTGTCACTCCCATCAATGGCACAGAATGCCATGTGCGGGCGGCTTCAGGAGGTAGTCAAAGGAGTAACATCGCTTCCCACATTTATGGACATGAAAAAGATGACAGACCTTGGCGGGGGGCATGGTCTGTATGCACTTGCACTTGCCTGTAAGAACCCGAATCTAACCGCAGTAATATTTGATTTACCCGGAGTAGTCCCCCTCGCGAAAAAATATATTGAAAAATATCACCTTGAAAACAGAGTTCAGACAAAGGGAGGGAATTTTTTCTCTGACCCGATAGGGAGGGATTATGATCTTATCCTTTCATCTTCCAATCCCAGTGGCAAAAGCCCTGATATGGTCGAAAAAATTTCTGATGCACTAAAAACCGGAGGATACTTTGTCAGTATTCAGCCCGGTGATGAGACAGCACCTTATGATCCTCTCCATGAGCTTGAGTTTTTTCTCTGGACTTTTGACAAGGTAACCCTCCCGAAGAAAACATGGAGTAAAAATAAAAAATTCCTGACTGATGAATACCTCACTGCCTTAAAAGAGCACAATCTCATAGTCCGATCAGTTACCCGTGTCTCTGATCCCTATATCAGGGATTATGGAGTAACCATGATGATAGCACAAAAAACCAATTAATCAGGATCGTATCTCTAAAATGTGAGAGGGTATCATTAACTCAAACCGTGCTCCCTCCCCGGGCACTCCCTTTTCCTGAATGCCAATCCCAAAAACGGAGAGAATTTTCTCTGCTAAAAATAATCCATACCCGTTCCCCTTTCCAAACCCGAGATCGAAAATTCTTGTTTTATGCTGTTGGACTATTCCACATCCGTTATCTCCGATAACCAGATTCCCTCCGGTTTCGGTTGGTACAATAGACAGGGTCACCGTGGTAGCGCCAGTTGCATGCTCAGGAATATTTGCAAGGATCTTCTCAAGGGCCAGCCTGAAATTCCGATCTACATACACGAGCGAATTCCCGGTTTGAATGACCACCTGAATGGGATCTATCACAATTTCGTTCAGGGCCTCTTTAATAATATCAGAGAGAGATACCCAGGAGAACTCCAGCATCCCGATCTTCTGATACTCACGGGTGAAAATTAACCGGTCACGTATTTTTTCGGCTGCATTCTGCTCTTTCTGAGTGAAATCAATCAGCGTCGGATCAGTTATTAAATCAGTTGATAGTTCCAGATATCCGAGTATTGCAGTCAGCTGATTCAGAATATCATGTCTGATTTTAGAATTCAACGTGTTCCAGATCTCCGACCCCTTGGATAGCAATGCCCATTCAATGGGAAGAGAACTTATCCATAAATAGCTGAGCGCTTTTTCAGGTTCACCGGTATTATCATATGAAAGAGAACAGTATTCTTCAACCCAGCGGTAGTATGCCCCGGCACGAATTCGATACCTGAGCTCAATGCCGGATCTCTTCTGGAGTACAGCTCCGCCCAGTTTTCTGGAAACAAGATCCTGATCTTCCTGATAAATATGGGAAAGGATGTCAGTCTCCTCACCCGATGCCCCAACCAGAATGTTAAACTTCAGATTATTCGGAGATATACTCTTTATTTTCCATATATCTGCGTTATTGCGTTCGAAAGCAATAACCGGGGCGGCGTGATAAAGGTCTTCCGGAGGGGTTGTAAGGGTCATCTTCTAACCGCTATTTCTCTTTCAGGATAGTAATATACTTTGACACATGGGTTGAGTATTTTCATTACACCCGTAATACCGACGCAATAGCCTCCCGAATCGGTTCCCATGAGATTCTACCCACTGGAATTACTTTTCCCTGGATTAATATCATGGGTATTGCCGGGTGTTCACGTTCATAAATTTCCCTGATATGGTCTGGAACTCCATCATCAAGCAGGGTCAGTTTGAGAGTGACGCATTCCCCAAATTCTTTTTGAACCTCATTCTTCAAAGCCTCAAAGGCTTTAACAAGACTTGCTGAAGGAGCACAAGATGAAAGACCACAGGTTCTGTTTTCATCACAGGGAAAAGGTGAACATTCTGAATCTGAATAACCTACGATCTCTAGTGTTGCAGATGCTGTCACGGGAATTAATGTCTGCAGAATAGGATAAGAGGATATTGGTTGAGGGTCTATTTGAGAAAGATCTCAAACCGTTCTTTTCCTGCCATACAGATGGGGCACTTTTCCGGAGGATTGGTCCGTGCACACAGATATCCGCAGACTTTACAGCGATATACCGGAAATGGAAGAGTTCCAGCTTGTATAGAAGATGTGGTTCCTTTCATCCTTTCAGAAACCGGAGGTCGCCTTTCCGGAACCACTGGTGCTGGAAGCTTTTTTTCAGCAATTGTGGCGGAAACATAGAGGCCACAAAAACATGCACCATATTCACTCAGGTCATCATCACGATAGTCACAGGGGCAGATAATATCCAGATCTGATTGTTTTTCTCCAAGAGATAATCTGCAAGGACAAGATTCGTACCCATACCGCCCGGCATTTATCATAAGTCCCTCAACCAGCCCTCTGGTGAAGACTGTATCGGGATTTAAATTATACCCGTTCTTTTTTGCTTCCTTATCAAGTTCATTATGTCTTTTTTCCAGTGATCCCTCTGAAATTTCCGGACTCATGACAAAAGCGCCTCTTTTATCTCGTCCAGCCTGCTTCCCACAATTACCGTATCATCATTGATGACCAGGGTTGGAAATGATCCGCGTGGATTCTTCTTCTCAAGTTCTTTGAGTATTTCATCCATCTCTGCCCGGCTTAGCTGATCAACATACAGGTAGTCATAGGCCACCTTCAATTCATCAAGAAGATGTCTGGTTTGTTTACAATGAATACAGGTCGAAAGTGCATAGAGCATTATCGTTCCTTTATCTGTTCCCTCAACATGGACAGGAGTTATTACCATAGATCTGGTATCAGTTCTCTTTCGCAATAAAAGGACAGGGGATGGTTTGAACAGGCATGATGTGTGCTATCTGAAATCATACCGGTTAATGAAATACCAGTGATCGGCAAGTTTTTTCTTCAGTTCTGATACCATTTTAATTACCTTTGGAAACGCATCCTCCGATACTGCTTTCTGTAGCACATCCTGGTATATCTCTGGTTCACGAATTGAGGATATGTCAAGACCAGCCATCGCAGCGATGAGTCCGAGATTTGTATACGGGAGACCGCCCTCTACACTGTAGCCTCCTTCTAGAACTGCAATAATTCTTCCATAACAGATGGAGTCAGCAAGAATGCACATCTCCTGCATAAGGCTTGCATACCCTCGCGCGGTAAGAGCAAGACCGGTAAGGGGATCGGTGAAGTGATTGTCCTGGCCAGCCGAAATTGCAATCGCGTCAGGCATGTACTCATCAGCCAGAGGAAGAATCATTTCTTCGAGAAGATAGCGATATACCTTATCTGAACTGCCGGCAGGAATTGGGAGGTTTATGTTGTACCCTTTTCCATCGCCAATGCCAATATCCTCAAACCGGCCGGAACCAGGATAAAACGGATATTGATGGACTGAACAAAACAGGACTGAGGGATCATCATAGAAGATCTCTTCAGTTCCATTTCCATGATGGGCATCCCAGTCAAGGATCATGATCCTCCGAAGACCCCGGCGCTGAAGATGTCGAACCATAATGGCAACATTATTCAGATAACAAAAACCTGCCCCATGTGAACGTCCCGCATGATGCCCGGGAGGACGTGCAAGGACAAAACTATTCTTGACCTCCTGATTCAGCACTGCATCGGCACCAGTAATTGCTCCCCCGGCTGCCAGAAGTGCATCATGGATCAGTTCTTTCGGAACATAGGTATCTGCATCAATAACGGCCCCATTAACCGATGCTTCTTCAAGAAAGTGCAGATATTCCGGTGTATGAACAAGAAGAACATCATCTCTCATTGCTGGTTTTGGGGCCAGGAGTCTGATTTGGGGGAGATCAAAAATTCCCTCTTCCTCAAGCTGGTCAAGAGTATATGACAGCCGCTCCCTTCGCTCCGGGTGAGAAGAACTCTGCTCATGCGTCAGGTATGAAGGAGCATACACAATTCCACAGGTCATAATGCCTCCACTGATATCCCGGGAGCTATCGCGAGAATCATGTCAGTAATTTTCGCAGTAACTCTCCATCCCCTGACTACATCATATGAAGAGTAGAACAAAACCTCAATATCTTCGATGTCTTCCTCAGGTGCACCCTCCTTTCTGGCGATATCCCGTACCAGTTCAGTGACATAGGTGAGCAGGTGATCATCATCTTTTGTGTCCTTGAAAGGGTAGGCTATCCCGTTTAATGTCAGACGTTTTCGTTCCGTATCAACATGAATATGCACTTCAAGACTGACTTTCGATACCGCAGCACCTACAGCATTGGCAGATGCTGCATGTTCCGGAACGATACCTACAGCCTGTGCGCGTTCTGCTATATCGGAGAGAAGATAATGTGCCAGATACCCTGTCCCGATGAGAACAGCCGGATTATACTCTTTTACGGCTGATGAGACCATGTCCAGGTACCGGTGCACAACATTCTGTGCTGTTGTATTATCTACAACTTCGGATCTTTTCGCGTCACCAATTCTCGCACCCATAACATTCAGAGCATCAGTCAGGGTAGGTTCACCTCCGCCAAAAGATCGGGATGAACCTGCTCTGAAGGGACATAGCTCTGCTCGTATACAGGAGTCTCCACCATAGGGAATACTCGTAGCTGACACTGCCCGAATCAGTGTTTTGGAACCTTCCAATACTACAGTCTCATAAATTGGTTTCCCATTTTTCAATGGAACCAGTTCAGTTGTTGTTCCGCCGATATCTATCACCAGGCAGTTCTCATTTTTACTCAGATAGTATGCTCCGTTTGCCACGGTGGCAGGACTTGAATGAAATAGGAGCATGGGATTATCCAGAGCACGGGCAGGTGATGTCAGCCCTCCGGTTGATGTCACAAAAAAGAAATCGGGATTTACCCGTTTTACCTGCCTTATGAGAGAGTTTACTTTTCCCTTTATCCTGGCATTTAATTTTGTAGTGTGTATTCGTGCCGGGAAATTTAATGCACCGATGGGATAGCTGAGCGCAATCTGTTCATCAGCATAAAACTGGGAGACGATATCGTACACCTGCTTTTCCAATGCATCATTGCGTACTGAGAATTTCCCAGCAATTGCAATAGCCCGTACATGCTGCCCCTTCATGATTTTTTTTATCTCTTCAGGGTCGATTGGTTCAACTACGTCTCCACGATGGGAAACCGCCCCTTTGACAGCACCAGGATAAACAAGGCCTGGTCCGGGGATTGTGATTGTCCGGATATCTGCGGGATGGCCGGTAATAATCTCATTAAGGGGCTGGGAAGTGCTGACCGCAAGGCGCCCGTCCGAAGAAATTTTTTGAAGGGCATTATCCAGCCCGTCTGTATTTGGTACTTTATAGGTATTGATTTGAGAATCTATGACAGCAATATCAGTATTTGTACCCCCGATATCTATCCCGGTAAACATGATTGTTCACGGGTTTTTAGATTCCCAACATATATCAGATGATGCATATACACTTCAGATAATTTTTCAATACTCAAGGGCAATTCTCATGATCACCGGCTGTCTGAAAGGGGAAACATTACTGAAAAAAGGGGTTGCCGCAGTCTTTTTTAGCCCGAAAACCAGGTTTATCACGAAATTTTATGTCACCAATCATCGCCTCATCATCAAGAACCAGAAAAATCAGCTCATAAAATTATCCTATGAACTCGTTCATGAGATCTATGTTGAAAATAATACATACGTCTGTATCAGATGTAACACGCCTATGCGGTTTTTTGAGGGAAAGGAGGAATATGTCCGAATTTATATGCATGGATTAAAACGCAAAGAAGGGGGCGGTCTGCAGGTACTGGATGATCCAAAATGGCCGAACTACTGGAAGAAATTTATCAATGCCCAGGTTTTACAATTTCAGTCAGAAATTGCATCCAAAAAGCAGTCCATGCAATCTGAAGAGGATGAACTCCTTCTTATTGAAGGTGTGGCACGATCAAAAGAAGGGCTTGATCAGTTTGAGGTCGTAAAAACCAGAGAAAAGATGCAGGTATGGTTTGATAATTTTTATTATGAGTCCTGTATGGTGTATGCAACAAATTCCCGGCTCATCGTGAAAATCAAATCAGGTGATTATATTATTATCCCCTATTCTGTTATCTATACCTCACAACCGGACCCGGATGGTGAAATTTCGATAACATTTTCTTTTCCCCAGGATGTTGAAGGGTTTGAGAGTGAAATTTCAAAGATGTTTATCAGGCGCATCCCGAAAGCAGGTGAGGAGTATCCTGAACAACTACAGGAACGGTGGAACGAAGAGTGGAGTGAATTCTTCAGAAAGGTGACATCTCAGTTCAGAGAGCATAAAGGAGCAGTCAGTCCTGATGAGATGCTTGAGATGCTCATTGAAATGAAACACAGCCCGACAAAATATAACCTCTCCTCATATGCAAAGCAGGGCTGGGACCGTGCGTGCGGTCTTGCTGTGGAACGATTCGGATATGATAACGCAGATCTTTTTTTATTCATGAATTTTCTTCTGCAGGAGTATGAAGAGATGAAAACCCGTGCTATGGCAGAACCTGACCCGGCACGGCAGGAAGCATATCGTGGTTCAGAAATGGCGTACAGCTCCATACTCGCATATATCAACCACCATACCAAAGTCAGGTAACAGTGAAGATAAATACTCTTCAGGATATTCTGGTTATGGATCCTGAACAGGATGCCATGATGCTCATCGCATCACTGATGGCAGTCTCTGCACGGACAGCACCAAAAGGAAAGGGTGTTGACACTATTGTAACCCGGATTATTACCGGAGAGGATATGGACCGGATTGCGGATGAGATGATCGCAATTGGCAATAAAACCGGCCTTCCTCCATTTCCCCGGGATGCGCAAAACATACGGGAAAGTAAGGTGTGTATTCTTATCGGGTGTAAGGGAACAGAAGACCTTGGACTGAATTGTGGGGGATGCGGATATCCAACCTGCAAGGAGATGCGCCAGAAGATATCACAAAATCCGGTCCAGTCACTCTTTACCGGTCCGAACTGTGTTATCAGAATGGCGGATCTTGGTATCGCAGTCGGGTCTGCAGCGAAAACAGCACAGATACATAATGCAGATAACCGGATTCTCTTTACTGCAGGTGTTGCTGCATTATCACTTCACCTGCTCCCAGACTGTACGTGCGCTTATGGCATCCCGCTTTCTGTTACCGGGAAAAATATCTACTTTGACAGGAGGCCGGTTACATGACCATTCTGAAGATCAGGGGAGGAGACCTTGACCTGGTTGAATATGATTTCAACTCATTTCACCCAGGCGAGAACATGAACACCTGTGGTTTAGAAAAATCCTATTCAATAACCCCAACTCAGCACACTGTCAAAACACAGGCTCCTGGCAGAATACATTTGACTGTTCTGGATATGAACCGGTTTGCTCCCGGACATCCGGGCGGTGGCGGCATTGGATTTGCCATTGATGTTTTTGCTGAAGTGGAAGTCAGGTGCATAGAGAAGGGATTTGAAATCAAGTATTCACGCCCGGCAATTATCAGACATTTTCTTTTGGTTTTTTCAAAGGTAGTAGGTTACACCGGAGGCTTTTCAGTATCCGCCAAAGACCATGATTATAAACATGTGGGACTAGGCTCAACCAGCACCATACTTACCGCCTTGTCGGCTGCAGTAAACAGGGCTCTTGGAGATCCCTTAACCCTTGATCAACT
The DNA here is from genome assembly GCA_964515765.1 of uncultured Methanospirillum sp. Classification (GTDB taxonomy): domain Archaea; phylum Halobacteriota; class Methanomicrobia; order Methanomicrobiales; family Methanospirillaceae; genus Methanospirillum. The sequence continues at coordinate 23,209 of CAZEWE010000016.1, forward strand.
CCGAATCCTCATCGGGAACAATTATGTTGAGGAGACAGAAGAGGGCATGATCGCGTACGGGTTTGAGACCGGGGTTGGCCCTGCAGTGAGTGGAAGAGGAGGAATGGCAATCCTTGGGGATAATCTAACGGTTGTTCACCAGCATGCCTTTGCTGAAGGAAAACATGTGCACATTGTAATCCCACCGAGTTCTATCTCATCAGCCGGAGAGGAGGAGTTTTCTCTGCTCATGAATAAAGCTCGTTCACTTGATTACCGGGACCGTGAACTGAAGGCATATATCGTAATGATGGATTTCATTCCCGCACTTAATCAGGAAGATTTGAAAAAAATGGGTGATCATATGTGGGAGATGGAATTCAGGGGATCAAAAAGGGCTGAAATTGAACATCACTCCTTTGAATTATATCAGTATATGCATAAACTGAGAAAAGCCGGGCTTGAATTTATTGGGATGAGTTCGGTCGGACCATCCATTGCAGTAATTACTGATATGTCACGTGATAAACTTACATCCATACTTACTCCATTACAACTTGAAATTGCAGTCAGCACAAAGGTGAACAACTCCGGTCTTGTATATCTCTGAAGAAAACTAATCAGATATTGAATTTTTTTTACCATCCGGTGACGTGCATTCATGGATATAAAACCTCTCGGCTGCTATATATCAGGAGGACTCATCTGGTTTTCTCCGGTCATAAATCGGATATTACGTCTAACCATCCCTTTTTTAATAGCTGGTGCCCTGGTCGGTGTGCTCTTCTGGCTTTATGATGATACCACTGCTCTTCAGCTCGGCGGTCTTTTATTATTATATTTTATTCCCCCGGCAGGCAAAGAGAGTATTATTCCTGCAGGAATAGCCCTGGGGTTTCCTTTTCAGATTATGTGTCTGTCTATTGTATGGGTGGATATTGCCTGCTGCCTGTTTATGATATGGAATTTTGAACTGATCTGTAATGTCCCATATCTTGGAAATGTGATACGGTACCTTATCAGAAAAGGAGAATTATATCTGACAAAACACCGATGGCTTGAGCAACTTTATTTTATTGGTCTGACCCTGTTTGTATTCTTTCCACTTCAGGGCACAGGTTCAGTAAGTGGATCTGTGATAGGGAAGATGCTTGGTCTTAAGTCAATTGAGATCTTTGGTGCAATACTCATCGGTTCATTCTTGTCAAGTTTTCTTATCGGGTATTCTGTATATGCTCTGCAAGAATATCTGGATATCAATATCTGGTATGTTCTTGTGGTCGTCATGTTCGTAATAATTGTCATTCCTATTTTATCGTATGGATTTTATAAAACAAAGCCTGGTAAAAAAGTGTGTGCTTTTATTTCCGGATATGTTCATCAAATCAGACAAACTTTAAAAAGATAATTCGATTTGGACCCGAACGTTACATATTTAGAGAATGTTTGATACAATAATGGACTCCCGGGTCATATCGCACCCTTTAACTTGTCTCGGGTAAACCTTGGATCCGACAAACCCTTTGCGTAGGAGTCTTTTTCTGATGCATGAATATGGAATTGCCTATGATATCGTTGTCACATCGAGAAAAGCTGCACTTGATAACAATGCTACGTCGATAACACACATATATGTGGATGTTGGAGAACTTTCAATAATCAATCCGGACCAGGTGGAATTTTTATTTTCTACCATTGTGGAAGATGATCCTCTGTTTAAAGATGCAAAACTGACATGTACAAAAGTTCCACCCCAGACACGGTGTTCATGCGGATATGTCGGAGATGAGATTTTTGTCTGTCCAAAATGCGGACAACTTCCGGAGATAGAAAAAGGAAAAGAAATTGTAGTTACACGAATCGAAGTCGAGGCCGATTAAATGAAAATATCATTAATGCATGGAGCAGGAGGAGAGGTCATGGGTGAAGTTGTTGACCTCTTCTCAAAAATTACCAATACCAATGCCGGAGGAATAGGACTTGAAGCGCTTGATGACGGAGCGGTTATACCAATAGGGGATAAACAGGTCGTATTTACCACCGATTCACATGTTGTCAGACCTCTCTTTTTCCCAGGTGGCGATATCGGCCGGATATCAGTCTGCGGGACAATAAATGATATCACCATGATGGGTGGAAGACCTCTCGCTCTTTCCTGCGGGCTTATTATCGAAGAGGGATTTGACTTTGATATGCTTTCAAAAATTGTCGATTCCATGGATAAAGCCCTTTTAGAAGAAAATGTATCGCTGGTTACCGGTGATACCAAGGTCATGGAGAAAGGGGCTCTCGACCAGATTGCAATAAATACTGCAGGAATAGGAGTTGCAGATACAATCGTCAGAGACAATGGCCTGAGACCTGGTGATGCCATTATAGTTTCAGGAACACTTGGAGATCATGGATTCGCTGTTCTTGCAAGCAGAGAGGAGTTTGATTTTGCTGATCAGATTGTATCAGATGTAGCTCCCCTTTCAGGAATGGTCCATGCTGTCATGAGCGAAGGAACCATCCATGCCATGAAAGATCCGACCAGGGGAGGATTTGCAAGTGCAATCAATGAAATGGCGAAAAAATCCAATGTCATGATCCGCATTACTGAAGAAGAAGTCCCAATCCGGTCATCAGTCAGGGCTGCATCACAGCTGCTTGGTATCGATCCACTCGAAGTTGCCAATGAAGGAAAAGTGGTCATGGGAGTTCCGGCAGATGAGGCAGAAACCATTCTGAAAATTCTGAAAGGTCATAGATATGGGAAAGATGCCGCAATTATTGGGACCGTCATGGAAGGAAACGGGGTAATAATGGAGACAGCAGCCGGGGGCGAGCGGTTTATTGAGACTCCTATGGGCGATCCAGTTCCGCGTGTCTGCTGAAAAAAATTATTTTCTTTTTATAAAAACGCCCAGTCCGATAACTACACTGAGGAGAACAAGGGCTACCGGTACTGGTGTCTCCTGCTCTTTCTGTTCACTAGTGCTTCCATACCGGGGAGGAACTCCGAAAGCCTTAGCAGCGGTGTCAGACAGGACTACTGCATCGGCAGTATCTGCAGTGAGAGCAACCTTCTCAGCGGCTTTGAAACTGTAGGGATACACTTTCACATACACTTCAGATACTGAGTCAGTAATGGTAACCGTTTCCGGTGATGTGCCCATCTCTTCATTCACCTTTACACTGGCTCCATCCTGCGATGTTTTATATTCAAAAACCAGGTCCGTATTTCCGTTAGCCTGGATTATCATGGGTGTCTTATTGGTTGAAATGGTGAAAAATGCCGGATTGTCGCGGGATACTTCAGCTTCAGCAGAAGGACCGGAAACTTTCTCAGGCGCCATGGGAGTCGGAACTGCTGTTGGTTTGATTGTTTCTTTTGTTTCAGGTGCACTGGTTGATGCTGGAGCAATTTCATGGGTCTCAATAGGGCCAGTAAGATGATACTGATCCCTTTCTTCTGAAACAATAGAGTACTTCCCAATAAAGCCATCATAATCGGTAAATGATACTTCATATGTTCCGGGCTCCTGAATCGGAAGTTCATATTTTACCCTGCCACCTGATACCGGAATCGATTCCGGACCAAACATGGTCTTATGTTCCTTTGCTACTTCCATCTGAATGGCATTTTCCTTATAACCAGAGATTTTTGCTTCAATAAGCAGAGTTTTTTCAAATTCCTGCCAGGTCGGAGAAGTAAACGTGATCATATCTGACCGGTCTATTAATTTCACCACTCTTATAGAACGGGACCCTGCTGAAAAATCTCTCTGTGACTGTGAAAGACCTTCTACCTTATAGTTCCCTTTTTCAAGACCATCGGTCTTAAACGTCACGTTAAATGTCACATCCCCTTTTTCAGTGATCTGTATTGATTTTCTTTCAATTTCTATGGGAACATTTAAAGAATGGGAAAAAACAATGTCAATTTTATCTGGAGGAGGAGTATTCGTAGATCCGGTAACAAGTATGGGCTCTCCTACCTTAACCTGGGCAGGTGCATCGATTGACAGGTAATATGCACTGACTGGCCCACACATCAGGATGAGGAGAACCAGTGCCATTGCTGATTGAACATAATGGAAATTCATATGATAGGTCCTCTCTTCGGCTTGGTCAATATTGTGGAACTCTCGAACCTAATAT
>CAZEWE010000017.1:0-27085 GCA_964515765.1 uncultured Methanospirillum sp.
GATTCAGATGGTTTCGTGCAGTGTGTATCCGGTCATGAAGGGATTCTTCCCAGTCCGGACAGGGCGGTCGTGCCATACACATCAGCACCTCCCGGCTTGCAACATCACCGGCAACACTTCCCCCTATACCATCTGCAACCGCAAGGATGACCGGGAATACATCTGTCCGCCAGAGAACCGGCACCGCGAGAGATTCTGAGGCAAGAACATCTCTGCCCACCAGCAGACTGTCTTCATTGCGTTTTCGGTACAGCCCGGTGTTGGTGATGGCCGCAATATCCAGGGAATGCATCTTCTGTCACCTCCGTTTTCCTGACATACGATATGGCAGGGTATATGAAATACCTGACTCATATATTGTAGCAGAACAGAAAATCCATACTATCATGCACCATTATCTGGTAACCCCCTCTTCGTATCGGTATATCTGCACCCGGATTGGGCTGAAGAAGAAAAGTCTTATCACACCTGATCAGTACAGCCGGCTCCTGAACATGGAGCTTCCCCAGATCATCCGGTTTATCGGAGAATCCGGGTACCATGAGGAGGTGCATACCCTCTCCTCTGCATATTCTGACATTGAATTGATCGAACACGCCCTGACTGAAAACCTCGCGAAGACCTACCGGAGTATCCTTTCTATTGCACCTGGTGCCTTACGGGAACTGGCAGAGCAGTACTTTTCACGGTGGGATATCGAGAATGTCATGCTCATCCTGCGTGGATGCCAGTTTCACATTCCCGGTGATCGGATACGGGCCGTGCTTATCCCTGCCGGAGTCCTGGACCCCCCGGCTCTTGACCACCTGCTGACTCTCCGGTCCATTCACGAGATCGCAGACCATCTCTCCTCATGGGTCCATCATGAAATCATTTCGGCCCGGATTACTGACGGGTACCGGCGTGGCCTGTTTGCCTCCCTGGAGAACGAACTCTACCTTGCATATTATGATAATCTGCTCTCCGATGCCAGGTTTGGTATCCGTGGGGGTGACGTCATCCTCCCCCATCTCCGGTTTGAGATAGATATCCTCAATATCAGGAATATCTTCAGGCTTCGTGCCGGGAGTAAAGTCTCTGACATCACCCCGTTCATGGTCTCCGGTGGATATATGACTCCGGAAGATTTTCAAAGGCTCTATGGAGTGACTGACCGGGAGGCCTTTGTGAGTGAACTGTCCCGTGCCGGCATCCTGACCATCCTCACCGAAGCTCTCAAAAACCTGCGATGTGATGAGAATGTCTGTGAGGCTGATGCTGCAGATGTCGTGTGGCGGAGATGGGCGGCTCACAAGACGCCACTCTATACCGTTATGCTCTCGGTGAATACCATGCTCCTTCATCACCTGGACGGACTTGCACGGCGTCACCAGTTCTCTGTTCTTCCCATCATCTCCTATCTTGAGCACAAGCGATACGAGATAGCAAATCTCCGGGCTATTGCGAGGGGAAAACAGTTCGGTGTGAATCCGGACTTTATCAGGCAGCATCTGGTGATGTGAGGTGTCATATCTTCGGGATGTCAGGCCAACCAAATCTGAACTCCTCGTTTTGAAGACCAGACTCAAGATTGCTGTCAGGTCTCATAAGACCCTGCAGATGAAACTTGATGGGCTGATTATGGAGGTGACCCGGCTTGCACCTGAAGTAAAGGCAGAATATGATCTCTTAAGGGTCAGATACCGGCGGGTCAGGCATCTTCTCGCCCCGGCCTATATGATTGAAGGTATGCTCAATATGACAATTGCAGCATATTCGGTGGAATCAAAGACGGAGATTGAACTCTCGGAAAAGAACCTGTTTGGTATCAGGGTTCCGGTGATCACCGGAAGTAATGTGAGAACCGATCTCGTGGACCGGGGGTACGGCCTCCTTGGAACATCCCTGGTCATTGATGATCTGGCCGATGCATATGAGAAACTGGTTGATGCCATCATTGCATATGCCGGCAATGCCGCTGCACTCAGTCACCTGATAGCGGAGATAGAGCGAATTACCCGCCGGGTTAAAGCCCTGGAGCATGTGGTAATACCATCACTTGAAAAATCAATTGCAACGATTACAGCAAGCAGGGAAGAACTGGAGCGGGAAGAGCGTTCACGGCTCTTTCATGTAAAAAAGAGATGGAAGTAGGTCAGACCTCATCACAGGAGAGGTACCTTCCTGCACCAACGACATACTGTTTCCTGTCACTTCCGGTCACGAGAGTGTAATAGGCTTCTTTATAAAAGATTCCCGTCTCAATCGGGTTTGAGTAGGTGTAACTCACGATACCCGAGCCCTGTTTCATGGCCCCCGTAACTATCTCATCCCTGAATTTCTTCCCCGATGCATCAACCTTTCCTGAAAAGTTTGTCCCGGCAAGGTCAGGCTGGGCAGCATTTGCGATAAGGGTAACTCCGGTATCAAAGACATATACATACAATGAGGGGTCAGACCGGTCCTTGTATGGATGTCGTCCGTTCTGAATGTCGGCAATGGTGCCGGTTGCATCCCGGCTGATGGCATCCACGGTGAGGTTTACAAGGTCAGTAATCTGTTGCCTGGTCTGTGACTTTTCAGCACATATCGGTCCGATGTATTTCCCGACAATCTTTTCATAGGTGGTAATTCCTTCATCCTTGCGGTCTACCTTCATCTCGTCAAGTTCTGTCTGGATAGTCTCGATGATCTCAGGATCGGTATTGAGATTAAACGCAATGTAATAGGTGGACCTTCCCAGATCGTCGAGAATGTAAAATGAATCAGGATCCTCTGCAATGGTCTGAATCAGGCTTTCCCCTGGATAGAGGGCATATACCCAGACGTCTGATGTTCCGTCAACCAGTCGCTGGACTGCTTCAGCTGGCGTTGTCACCTGGAATATATTCTCTTCTAAAATCCCTGCCTCTTTGCCGACATACATACCGATATCATCTCTGATGACAACTGCGCGAAGATCTTTGTTCTCCGGCCTGGAAGTCTTCAGTGATTCATTTTCTGCAAAGAAAACAAGGGGGCACTGCATCAGGGGACCGGCCCATCTGAAGAGTTCCTCGCGTTCGGGTGTTCGAGCGATTGAGAACAGTCCGGTATTGTTTCTCGATTCTGCCATCCGGTACGCATCAGACCAGGCCATGAGACTGATATCTTCGGTAGAGAGGGGAATCCCGGCTCTTTCCAGGGCAGTCCTGAGAAGTTCTACTGACAGGCCGGATGGGACTCCGTTTTCAAGATAATTGAATGGTGGATATTCTTCGGTTAAAAAAACCATGTCCTCCGGCAACGGTGCAGCCATGGAAAGACATGAAAAGAGGGAAATGCACAGTATAATGAGCATTCCAGTCCGTATTGATCTCATCAGCTTTTGGATTTTGCGTATGGAGATAAATAGGTGACTCTCAGATCAGGGGATGCGGACTCTTCTCTCCGGTGACCGGAAGGTCAGCATGGGTTACAAAGAGCGGGTATTCTATCGCCGCCATTCGCAGAAGGATCAGGTGTTTCCCGGCTTGTGTGAGGGCATAGACCGGTACCGTGGATCCTGCCTGGAGGATGGCGCATGGTCCACAGATATCCCTGATGGTCTGTGAGGCACATGCAGTCACGATATCCGCATACTGTCTGACCATCTCTGCATCCTCTGGTGAGTATCCGGTTGTGTGCACGGCAATGATGATGGCGTCAGGATCATACTCTCTGATGGCCCGTGCATCCTCCGGATTATGGATGGTCACGATAAGATGCTCGTATCCGGCATTCTTCGCTGCATGGACTCCTGAAAGGGGGTCAAGAGATGCATTATCAGGATCAGCAACAATCCCTCCCTCCTCTTCTATTCTCCTGATAACATCCGGGATGGGTGATGTACTGATAAGTCCTGACATCCTTCCGCCAATGCCCTGTGCCATCTCCGGCCTGGTAACGACAACGGTTCCGGCTCCGTCACAGACGATGACCGCTGCATCAATGAACCGGCTTTTCAGAGCAGTGCTGATAACCTCGGATGCTCCAAATCCGACAAACACTTCTTCAGAGGTAAGCTCACGGTTTGGGGTGCACATGCCAAATGAGTCTATCCGGTTCTGAATGTTGTCCCGAATTGCTTCGGGTGTCATCTCTTTTACCGGACAGGCAAACCGTTGTGCAAGCGGGCAGTCGCTTAACAGGGGGCTTCCAACTTCGACGACTGTGCCGTCCCTGACGACAACCCTGCATCGTCCGGCTGCTTCTATGACATGTTCATCCATGGTTATCTCCTGAAGAGGATAAGGACAGTTCCGATTCCCAGAATGCCGATGAGCGGTAATAATCCGGACTTTTCTGTGGGGACCGGGGTTGGGGGGGCTGGAAGGGGCGTTCTTTTGGGAGTCGGTTCGAATGTATCTTCCGCTGGTTCATCATCCAGTCCGGGGACACCACTGGTCACACTGGTCACCAGAGTCGGTGTGGGTGTCGGCACCTGTGACGTGATGGTAGGCTCCGGGGTTGCAGGGACGGAGCTCAGGGATGTCAGACTGATATTATCGATAAATCCCTGGGCCTTTCTCCCGTTCTGTCCTTCACCGATGGAAGTCAGGAACAGGTGGGTAAACTCTTCCATCTTTCCCGTTACCATGACAAAATGACTGAACAGCAGGGTGTCATCCCCCGGAGCAGTAACCGTCATACTCACCCGTTTTTCAACCGGGTACCAGGTGAGCCTGACATGATACTCCTCTCCGTCCACGAATCGCACGGTCTTTCCACTGTAATTTGCCTTCCCCGGAATGGAGAGGGTTTGTGAACGGAGGTTTTCCTTGGATATGGCAGTAAGGGCAAAGGCCTCTTCACCATTCTGATTATAGAGTTCTGCAAGGACGAGCGGTCCTCTCTGACTGTCATACCCTTCCGTTCCAATACCAAACCTGAATGAACTCTTCTCTTCTGTCAGGACCGGATGAACATCGAATTCAAGAGTGAACGGACCGGTGAACGGCCCTGAGAGAGGGTAATAGGAGTAGGACCCGGTACCGCCGGTTATCTGGTAATGGTACCGTCCCTTCTCTTCATCAAGATAAAATGACGAGGGACTATTCGTTTCCCATCCGGCTGCGTCTGAAAAGTCTGTTTCGTAGAGGATTGTATCAGCAAGGACACAGCCCTGGAGAGAGAATATCAATGAAATCACGATGAATGAAAATAATAGTCGGGGGTCTGGCATACGTGTGTGCCTATGGTATCGTATGCCAAGAATGAAAGGTTGCCGATCGAACCCGGGTTACCCCATGGTAAGTTCGGCAATCCCACCCTGGAAGTTCATGCTCTGGGCTGATTTCTGGTAAAAGAACCGGCCTGCTTTATCAGGCCCGATACCGGAGAACGTGAACTTCGGGCTTTCAACGTATTTGTATGGTTCTGAGTTGATATAGAGCGTCGAATAGGGATCCCCTTTCGGGATGCTGAGGTTTAAGGTAGATGCATAACTGTCAAACCCGCCAAGGGTGAAGCTGTTGACCGGGCCCCGTGCCATTGTCTCACCATTCTTCACCAGGGTGATATCGTTGAAGTTGAATGCGGTAAACCGATTCTTATCGGTGGATATGGTTCCATCAGAGGATCCTGGTCCATAGATGAGCTGGATCATATCTCCTGGTTCAAAGGAGTAGATCTTCCCGGCAATCTTCATGGAACTGGCCGGATCAGTCACCCTGAGCCTGACATATCCATCAGGGATCAGTGCCCCGTTGATACTGCCGGTAAGATACACATCCATCAACGTCGGAGCGGTAACATTCAGACCGGTCTCCTGGGAGTACTTGTCGGTTCCATATGCATTCGTGACCCGGAGTGTGACATTATACTCTCCTGCATACTGGAAGATATGAACCGGGTTCTTTTCAGATGACTGGGTTCCATCGCCAAATGACCACTCCCAGCTCTTCGGATTACCGGTTGAGAGATCGGTAAACTGAACCGTCAGCGGAGCCTGCCCATTGGATGGCTCGGCAAGGTATTTTGCGACCGGCGGGGATCCGATGACGATAAAGTCTCCGGCAGTCCGGCGGTTTGACCCATACGCATTGGTTACGAGAAGGCTGACGGTGTATGCTCCTGGCACAAAGTAGGTGTGGACCGGGTTTTGCAGGGTAGACGTGGAACCGTCTCCAAAGCTCCAGAGGTATTCTGAGACCTGTCCATAGCTCAGATCATGGAATGTCACGGTCAGTGGTGGATCGCCCACCCTGGGTTCAGCGGTAAAGTCACTGATGGGTGGCTGGAATGGATTTGCATCCTTTAAGTTCACCGGGATATTGGTTGGAAGCGGAGTCGGGGTGACCGGTAGTACCATCTCTACCGGGAGCGGGGTTGCCGATACCACCGGAGGAGGATCAAGTCGTGCCTTGTCAATCAGGATGCTCTCTCCCTTATCGGTTACGTATAAGACTTCAACCAGTCGTGGAGCATCCGGTGCCGGGTAATAAAACTGCATCCGCTCACCCGGTGACCAGGGCCATGTTCCACCCTGGAAATTCATATTCGTATTTGGCTGGACATCCCCGTTCACCTTGACGATGAGCCGGTCTGATGAGAACGAATCCCCGTTTACATGTTGCATCACGATGGAATCGCCTTCGCCTTCAATACTGATGGTGGCCTGGGGTATCCGTTCTGGTATCGGATTCCATACAACCAGGATCACACCGAGAAGAAACAGCACAACCATGATTACGGTCATGACCATGATTGTCTGGATCTGTGTCATTGCGTGTTCTTTATCCATATACCAAACCCATCCCGATTTCCTCACCTGTCTGCACCCCCGCACAGATTGCCTTTACACATGGATTATTCGCCGGTTTAAAAATATTCAAAAGGGAGTTGTAACTTCATATGATTCAATACCTCCCCTGAAGGAAAACCCTGCCTTGTCCTGGATACTGAAGAGGAACTTGCCTGTTGAATCGGTTCCGACATTATGCAGGGTTACCATCTGCCCTGGTGTTGCGACGATCGCAGGAATCCCGTTTACGAGTCCTTTCAGACCCGGCTCCTGGGCAATGATTCTGATGGTAATATCTGCCGATGCAATCTGCTCATATTGGTTGATATTGATGTTTGTCAGCCATCCGGATTCAAATTCCGTGTCATTTACCCAGATTGATACATTATCAAAGTTGAACTGGACAATTGCATTGTTAATGATTGAGATATACCCGGTTCCGCCATCGTTCAGGTCAATTCTGACCAGATCGCCCTTCTCAAGGTAGTAGTCCTTTCCACCAATCCGAATGAGCATCCCGGGTCCCTTGACGGTGAAGAACAGTTGTCCTCCGGCATCAATACTCGCTGCCCCAGGGCCGGAGAGGAGGGTGTCCTGCCTGTCAACCGGTAGTACGGTGATCTCCTTTGTTGGTGAATCTGATGACTCATCAGGGTCACAGAAGGTCATGTCAAGGTTTGCGGTATAGGTACCGGGGAATGGATAAATATGCTCCGGGTACCTCGCATTTGATGACATGCCATCGCCAAAGTCCCATGACCGGTTCTGTGCACACACCTGTGTCTGGTCAGCAAACTGAACGGTCAGTGGCTGGATACCAGTCGTTGGCTGTGCATCAAACCTGATCAGGGTCTGATTCATGAGTTCATCCATCTGAATTGGCTGGACCGGAATCTGCTGGTATGGAACCAGGATCTCCGGGGTCATAACCGGTTCAGGAGTCGGCTCAGGTGTGGGAGTTGGCGTTGGAGTCGGAGTAGGCTCTGCCGGTGCGGAATAGAGCAGTGAGTCTCCTTCCCCTTTCGTGTATATCACCGCAACGGTTGCAGGTTTTGCATATCCGGAGGTATCAACCTTGAGGACTGTTCCCTGTGTCCACGGCCAGGTCATGCCCCCCATCAGCATGATCGTATCCCGTGGTAATTCAGCGCCGCCCAGAGTAAACTTCAGATCCTGTTCCTGAAGGTCAGGGCCGGATTCATAGTACAGGAATACGTCTTCTCCAGACTGACTTGGTGTCATGACCACCGTCGGCGGACCGGACGGCATCAGCATAGGCATGACAAAAAATACCCCTGCAAGAATAATCGCTGCTATTGCGACAATTGCAACAATAATCAACCTGATATCAATTTCAAGTTCGCGCCCTTCAGGTTCCTCCGGTTCTTCGGATTCCTCTGGTTCAGGCGCTGCTTCTTCTATACTCTCGTCAACGAAAGGCGAAGCTTCCTCTTCCGGCTCATCCAGCTCCAGGTCAAGCTGATCAACCGTCCCCTCATCATCGAGAAGCTCGAGCATGTCCTCTTCATCATTCATCATTTACCTCCGTTCCGGATACCGGGGGCTCACATCCCACAAACAGGCCAGATATCTGTATGATCCAATTATCCAATATATTATATAAAAGATAGTGTTTGATAGTGAACCGCAGTTCAGATAAAAAAATGGTCATGGTTTATTCCATGACTCATACGTGCCTGACAAACTTGTTACAGTCACGAACCCTGATATCATTCAGGTAATGTATCGCAGTCTCGTTCTTTGGATTAATCCTGGTCGCTTCCTTGAAGAATTTTTTCGCCTCACAAAACTCCTTCAGCTGATACAGGACAAATCCTTTTGCTGCAAACAGGTCATCGATAGACTCTTTCTGCATGGCTTCAACCGGTATATCCTGCACAAGGCTCTGGATATCTGCAAGGATACCATTTGCCCCATTGTAATCGCCGGCGTCAATCAGACCCTGAGCCTGGTTGCAGATCTTCTCGATCATCTCAGAGTGTTCGTTCTTTACCCGCTCAGGATGGCTGGTCAGGGACGGGATTTTTCCAACATCCTTTGGAGAAATCTGTACAGGTTCGCTCTCTGCTTCTTTTTCCTTGTCCTTCTTCTGCCCGTTTTTACTGCCGCCCTTCTGCACAATATGGCTGTAGATCCGCTCTATCTCCTTTGCGTCATCCTTATTGGTGCAGGACTCCTTTGCTTTGCTTAATATATCAAGTGCCTCGTCACCTTTGCCGATGTTAAAGAGTGCGATACTCTTCAGGAACAATGACCGGTAGTCATCAGGTGACTGTTTGAGCATCTCATCAAGTCGGGTGATGGACTCATTGTACTTGCCCTGCTTAATGAGAGCCTTGATCTTCTGATGGTTCCCGGATGGTGAAGTGGCAACCTCTGAAATAATATGATCTGGTTCAGGTGCCGGTGCAGATGGAGCGTTCTCCTGCTCAGATTTTTTGGCCGTCTCCTCTTCAGGCTGGACTTCCGAAATGTTTTGCTTAAATGATATGGTCGTCTCTTTCTTTTGGGGTTCCATATCCGGTTTTACCAGAACCGTGACCGGGGCGGCAGATGCACTGATATCGGTGATATGGTATGATCCCCGTTCGGCCGTAATGTCGGGGGTCGGTTCCATCATAACCTGCTGCTCACTCATGACACCAGGAGCTGATCCCAGGCCTCCCATTTCAAGCCCTGCTGGTAATCCGTCATGTATGTCCGGGTGGACTGCACTGACATCACCGACCGGGGAGGAAGCAGACGGGTTCTGAACTGCTGCGAAATTCAGCCGGTAGGGATCCGGTGTATGGGGTGCTTCAGGTGGTTTTGCTGCAGGTGGAGGTGTTGAAGCAGGTGGTTTTTGTCCGGCAGGGGGGGCTGCTGGTTTTGGGGAGGGAGCAGGAGCTTTCTGTGGTTCAGGAGAAGAGGTTGCTTCCTTTGGCGTGGCCGGGAGAGTTGGTGTGCAGTATGTAGAAAGATGGGTAAGCATCTCCTGGTACCGCAGATTATCAATATCTCCTTTGGCATACCGCATGAACAGGACCGCAAGTGGCGGACTGTATGGATATGCAGGAATGTCTCTCATGAGAACATTGACCTTCTCCTCAAATTCAGCAGTATCGATGACTCCCTCTGCATACCTGAGATGAATTGCCCTGAGCGGAGCACTCTGCTGATAATTACTGATATCATTGAGAAGATGGGAGATGATCTCCTTGTACTGCCCGATTGAGATCTCCCCGTTTGCATACCGCTCTGAAGCAATTTTCAGAGAGGGAACCTGCTGGAATGAGATATTTTTCAAAAACCAGGAGAGAAATTCTTCATACTCCAGAGTATCTATCTCTCCCCGTGCATACCGCACCTGCACTATTGATAGAGGATCTTCTTCAGTCATGTGCCTCCCCACCTGATTATCGGTATATTTTTGAACATTATAAGGTACAATGACACTTCATACCAGAGAGTCAGGTAAAATTTTATAAGGTGGTGTAAACCCCTTCCGGTTTGCCTGAAAGTATCTGATACATGTCTCCTTATCAGCGCGCAATTATTGATGGACATTTTGGTATTCCTGTTACGAGTGGTTTCTGAGCATTTGGTTCAATAAAAGAGAGGGTATGCTTACAGGTCATGCCGCAAACGACCGGATTTATATTCACCTCTCCGGTATGTCCCTCATGAATTGGATTCGTCGTCAGCATCCTCTCCGGAATCAGTGATTTCCAGATCCGATTCATCGTTGCCCTCTGATTCAGTCTCCTCTTCTTCCTCTTTCTTTCTCATCCATGCAACCAGTGCCGCAATAAGACCTGCAACGCACAGGCCAAACAGAATCCCAAAGCCGAGGAGTACCGGGGGTTCCCGAATTATCCGGGTAACATATGCGATCATCCCGGCTCCTTCGGTGGAGGGAGTCCCCTGGACCTGTTCTGGAGTCATTGTTGGCGAAAGCGTCTTTGCAGGCTCCGGCGTTGACGTCACCGGCCCGGGTGTTTGTGTCATGTTTTGGATCTGGCTCTGGGTGGGAGCTTCTGTCTCTGTCAGGTTCACGGTCATGGTTGGGATCGGTGTAATTACTGGCAGAGTCACCTGCAGGACACCTGATGTGGTTCCCGGGGAAGACACTGCCTGGATAAGGACCTGGTATCGACCTTCTTTCAGTGTTCCAGCAGGAATATCAAATACAAACTCCTGTTCCCCTTCCGGTCCGGGATACGTGGTTGTTGTTCCTGAATAGCCGGACCAGCTGCCATCACCGCCCTTCTGGGTAGGCCCGAACCGCTCATCGGTTATCTCAACCAGGAGACGTGATCCGGAGGCAAGGTTTGTCGTTCCTGATATGACAATCGGCATCTCTGTTGTTCCGTTCAGGGATCCCGATGCAATGGCAAGCTTCGGGTTCTGGACAAAGATTGAGTACTCCGTGTAGGTATCATCAATAAACTGGCTTTGCAGGGCGGTAATCAGGGCAGCAGCTGCAGCAGGACCCTGAAGAGCCCCCGGACCTGCAATTCTGAACACCGGAGCACCATACCAGGGTGTTGTTCCGAGCACCATCTCACGGTTCCGGTCAGGCCAGAGATCAAAGTTCCCGTTTGCCATCGGATGCTGAATGATGACCGAATATTCACCTGGTGCCATATTCCGGGTGACAGAGCCTGACAGTTCATAGGAGAACCAGCCCCCCCGTTCAGTCTGCACGGTGTCATACCAGAAGTAATTCCTGCCAAATATCCAGATAGCAACCCCTGCATCGGTCCTTCCGCCGGTCGATCCGGTCATCGTCAGTTCATCACCCTGTGCAACGGTCATTCTCCTGCTTGAGACCGAGATATACGGACGTTTCAGCGTGATGGGGATCGCCTGCCATGAGGTCTGTTCCAGGTGGTACCGGTCACGCGGCGCTGAAACGGCATAGATGGTATAGGTCCCGGTATCAAGGCCGAGTTCGCCGGTATAAAGCCGGTACTCCCAGGTCTCACAGTCGCCGGATGCTGTCGTGAAACTTCCCGGATTTCCATCAGAGACCTGCCGCCTTGGAGCATCCAGTCTGCCACCTGCCGATGGAAGGTTCGGACCGGTTATGAAGAGATATGTCTCGCAGGATCCCGTATTCGTCCCACGGAGCCGGACCTCATCACCGATAGTAAAGGTCTCGCTTCCGGTGGTGAGCGATACGGATCCCTTGACAACCTGAACATGTATGGTATCTGTCCGGGGATTTGCCGATCCTGCAGGGCCTTCGATATGGACAGTATATCGCCGGTCACCAGTCTCCTGTGTTGTCCTAAACTCAATCGTCCGTCTGCCGGTCCGGTCAGGGGTGACCTCTGCATAGTAATATACACCGCCAAACGGATATGAGGGAACAAGGTCACGAATGGTATTACTCTTCCCGGATGGGCGATATGATCCGATGATATAGGGGCCATCAGGATTATCCTGTCTCACTCCTTCCTGTGAGGTGATGATCATGGGAGGCTGGTCACCCGGAGATCCGGTCCTGCTTCCCCCTTCAATCCAGATGATATAGGGAGATCCCGGAGATCCGGTTATGGTCACACCGAATGGATCTCCTCTCACCACCGTCTCATCAGAGAGATGAAGCCCGGCACGTTCGGTTCCGAGCGTTACTTCCGTACCACGGAGGGTATATCCACCCTGGTAGGACCAGAGATTGTCTTCCATCCGGTTCACGGCGAATTTTGGTTCTATATGATAGAGACCTGACTCATACCCGCTCCAACCGGTATCCCAGCCCCCGCTCTCAATAGGAGGGGCATATCCGAGTTCACCGGTCGGGATGAATGAACTGAAGATATACTGGCCCCCACCGGGTGTCTTGACGCCGGCAAGGGTTCCTCCCCCGGGTGTTTTGATCTGGATCTTCACCGGTCCGTCGTCATAGGAGTAATCCGATCTCCGGGTGATACCGGCCAGATTTGTTTCAACCTGAATGACCAGGGGTGTTCCCCGCGATACTGTGCCATATGACCGATCCCCCATCGTGTTCCGGTCCATAACTTTTAAGGATACTCGGGGGTTTCTGACGATGAACGCAACCTGCCCCGGAATTCCCCGTACCTGATCCCACTGGTACCATGCGCCGGTCCGGTCATAAAAGAGGTCAGGAATAACACTAAATCTCCCCTGACTCACCTGCATAATATCAAGCGGCTGGTCACGTCCGGGAGATGATCCTGCCGGAAAATATGCGATGGACGTATAGGGGTACGGAACAGCATACCGGATATCCAGCCCCTCTTCTCCCAGGTAGACCTCCCCCCCCGGAGGAACTACAACCGGATCTGCCAGAACCGGCATACTGAGAAGTATCAGAATGGTCACAAGCCACACCAGACGAGAATACATATGGCAGGCTTTGATCCGGGAAGGGATGAACTTTCCGGGCAGAAGAAATCTCCCGGATTCTCATCTTTTTCTGTTTATTCAGGTTTTTTAGTTTACGAATGAATGACGTCCTCTTCCTTTTGTTCTCTTCCGGACTCAGATACCCACCTGACTGTTATCTGTCCGTCACTTTCTGGTGACACATAAAAGAGAGTGATATCATCTCCCTCCGGAATAATCCCGTAACAGAGTCCTCCTCCTTCTGATGCGAGGGCATATATCACCGGAAGCAGGTTGATCCCGTTTTTGTCAGGTCCGAATGGATCATCACCAGTATCTGTCACATCACCGGTGCCGACAGGGATGGTTACCTGCTGGTATGAGCGGGTGTCTGGGTCTTCATCTGATTCGGTAAGCGAGATGAGGGATGAGATGGCTGCCTCTGTTATTGTTGGAATTTCCGTCTGTGTGCGACGTGATGCGGTGATTATCAGTCCGTCATCGAGAGGCCAGGCCTGTGAAATTACCAATTCGCCACCAGAAGAGGTGTTAGCAAAATCATTTTCATAGAGCATTCCGCCCCCGTGCTGTGCAAGTGCAGATCTGGCATGACCATAGGGGACGGTGTTCTGATCCATGTAGGAGGCGAGCTCCTCTCCAATCCATGTCGGGGCAGCCGGGTCTGCAAGGAGGGCCCCATTCCCTGCAATGACACTGATATACTCTGTATCGCCTGCGAACGCCCCCGCCGGGTCATTGACCGCTGCCAGGAACGAGACCTTCCCCTGGCTTGCCAGATCTGCTGCTGCCTGATCTCCAAGCAGCGTGAGGCTTTCATATGATGGAGCGTCGCTTCCCGGTGATGCAACAATGACCGGAACCGGAGTTTCTGCAGGAATCGTTCCCACGGGAACCAGGTACGCGGTAATACGTGCACTCTCTTTGTCCCTGGTAAATACGGATGTCGTATACTGCTGGTACCCGGCAAGGTTCAGGACAAGTGTATGAGAACCTTCAGGTAAGGTCAGGGTCCGGGGGGTGGTTCCCCGGCTGGTCCGGTCAAGAACAATCTCTGCTCCCTCCGGATATGACTCAATCATGAGCGTTCCTGATGTGATCGGGGCGAAGCTCGGTTCAAGGACAACGTATATGGTATTGTCTGAATCAGGCCGCACCTGAACATTCCCGTTCCAGGTCTCGTACCCGTTTCTGGTCAGGGTGACCTGGTAGGTGCCAATCATAAGATTATCAATGGTTTTTGGGGTGTTCCCCTGATATACGCCGTTCAGTGTTATCTGTGCCCCGGATGGTCCGGACGTTATCCGCAGGCTTTTGCAGCAGGGATCAGGGCCAAGGGTGGCGTGTATTGGTTTTGTCTCACCAGCTGCCGGATTTTCATGCAGTTCACGGATCCATGGTTTATATCCACTTTTCTCTACCCTGACGGTGTGATATGGAGCACCTGTGGTGTACACCTCAACCGTGACCGGGGTGTACCCTATCAATGACCCATCAAAGACAACCTCTGCATTCGAAGGTTCAGAGGTTATCCGGAACCACCCGACATCACCCCCGATAACAGGGGGAAAAGGATCCGGGAAGAACATATCATCAATGGGTCCGGGCATCTCCTCCGGATCGATAACCGGTTCAGGCATGATCTCCTCTTCAGCAAGGACCGGACAAAGGCATGAGAAGATAAGAATCAACAGGAAACAGAATACGAGATGATATCGTCTGTTCATAATCGGGGTGTTAACCTGTGCAGGGATATGGTTTTCGGTCCTGTCGTCAGGGCTGATCGAGCAATATCCATATTCCGGGCTTTATTTATTTTATTGCAATCAATTTCATATTGTTTGGCACTATTGCATGGCAAACTCTCATATACTCAGGTGGTGCATTGAGTAAATTGCTGATGTAAAAAGCAGGGGAATTACCATGAATTATGAGCCGGACATTCAACAGATAAAGAAAGAGATCCTGGAACGTGCCATTGACCGGTACGAGATGAGAATTGCTGATCTGAGAAGTCAGATGGATCAGCCCGGGGTTTCTGCACAGGTGTAACCCCCCTATTTCCTCGTTTGATTCCCGGAACATGAAGACGTGATATGCCAGATGGCGTTCTTTCCTGATATTTCTGAAATTTTCTGAATGATACCTTTCATTTTATTATCGATGAAATACCTGTTTTTCATAGGTTTCCATGGCTCATCTGCAAATACGAACGGCTGATGCATCGGATCTCCCCATTCTTCTCTCTCTTTATGCCGACATGCATGATCATGATGAGCTGGCAGGTGAGAAGGAATTGTCCCATGCCTGGAAGGAGATCATGGATAATCCCGCGATGATGCCTTTTATCCTGGAGGTGGATTTGGTTCCGGTCTCCTCATGTTTGTTTATGTGTGTCCCAAACCTCTCCAGGGGAGCACGACCATTTGGCATTATTGAGAATGTGGTGACCGGAAAGCAGTATCGGAATAAGGGCTATGGTACTGCATTGATTCGTCATGTGCTTGACTGTGCATGGAAAAGGAACTGTTACAAGGTGATGTTGTTATCCGGAAGAAAGAGTGAGGCAGTATACAGGTTTTATGAACAGGCGGGTTTTCTTCGGGGAGAAAAGGAGGGGTTTATTGCTTATCCGCCCTGATGCGCAGAGACTTTTCCTGAGCATCCTGATAGTCATTCTCATCAATCAGGCAGGTGTTGCTGATACCGGAATGGATGATTCATATGAGTACTGGTTTAAAACCGGTATGCAGCTCCATCAGGAGGGCAGATTATCTGAAGCAAAAGAAGCCTATGAGCAGGGCCTGGCCCTCAATCCTAATAATTCTGCTCTTTTAAACAACCTGGGTAATGTTCTCTCTGATCAGGGTGATCATGTGGGAGCACTGGCAAGGTACGAGCAGGCACGGGATATTGAAGGGGGTGATTCTGTCATCCTTGGAAATATCGGCCGGACGTTATTTCTGCTTGGGGAGTATGACAACGCAACTCTGATGTGCCTCGCAGCTACAGCCCTGGACCCTGAAAATTCAATTTCCTGGTACTATGCTGCCACGGCGTGTTATGAACTGGGCCGGTATGATGATGCCATTGAGTATTTTCACACGGCTCTTGCATTAAATCAGTCATTTGCCCTGGCATGGAATAACCTCGGCAATGTCCAGATGCAGCGTGGTGAGTATGACGAGGCGTTCAAGCTCTACAACAACGCTCTGGATTCAGATCGGAATCTCACCCAGGCATGGTACAATCTTGGTGTTCTGCTTCATGCATCTGAACGGTATTGTGAGTCTGCCAGGGCATTTGAAGAGGTCATGCGGATAAAACCCGATGATATGGATGCCCAGGAACATCTTCGTATAGCAAGAGATGAATGTGAGACTGATTCACCCTCTCCCTAAATCATTGTAGATAAATTGGTATTGGTTATGCCTCACTGATACCCCGGCTGACAACTATCCGCCACTCTCCTCCATAGAGGCCGGTGGTGTTCCAGACTACTTCTTTTGTCACCAGATCAAGTGACATTTCGCTCTGGAATTCATAGACCCCGGTTCCACTGGTCTCATTCTTTATCTGGTGAACAATTGCAGTCAGGGATGGATGCTCCTGGGAGAATGAATCTGCAGAGACGTTTTTATTGATCCGGAGTGGATCGGTATCATAGATGATGAGACCGTCCGGCTGCATGATGAATGTCTCAAATCTCCTCTCCGGATCAGCCATAAGGATGGCATCTGAAAAGATCTCTTTCTGCTCGATAAGTACTGAAAGGACTCCTGATACCGTCCCGTTCACAATGACCGGGTAACTGATCGGGATTGCCGGAATTCCTTCAACTGTCTGGATGAGCCCTCCCATGACCGGCTTTTTCAGGGTGATTACATCCTGCAGATGTGCCTGGTTTGAGAGATCAGATCCGATGATCCCGGCATACTCATCTGATGCAACGCCGGTTATGATAAGTTCATGATTCAGGAGAATGGGACTATATATGTACGATGATGAGTTCCTGGTCTCTGACAGAACCTTCTGTGCATGCGGGCTTTCCATTCCATGGATGGCCAGATACCCTGTATCTTTCATAAGGGACCTATTGATGGTCTCAAGTTCGGCTGTCAGGGTCTGTGTGACCGCATCACAGACATTCCGGGCATCTTCACTGGTCTGTTGTTGTGATACCCCGGCTGGTGAGAATACCGGAACAACACCCCTGTTCTGCTCGTTCTCAATCACTCTCCCCTGTTCAGATTTTTCATCAAGGCACCCTGTAACACATATAAAAATGAGGAGGATAGCAAACAGTATTCGGTATATCGGCGACAGCCCGCTCATCATATACCGTTTCCGGTTCTTCATATTTGTCTTTTGTTTTCTTTGACAGGGGAGAAAAGCGGTATATTGTATTATCTCCAATATTTCTCTGGTGATGCCATGATTGTCCGGTTGATATCACTTCTGTCAGGACTCTTCCGGGAAGGATCTTCCGTGCATGATGGTTTGTTTTTCTCGTAAAACTTCCGTTATCCCGGTTCTCCTGGCGTTTATATCTCCGTAGCGTATGCGAATATCAGAATAATTATCCATGAGAGCACACGAACTTTCGAGTCATCGACTGAGCCTGATTCCGGTATCAGTCGCCAGCTGTACTGCAGAACTCAAAGAAAACCGCGAATTGTCCCACCTGCTTAATGCAGATGTTCCCGGAGACTGGCCTCCGCCACTTGTCACAACAGAGACCCTTCATGAATTCATCGGGATGCTCACTGATCCGGTTTCGTGCCGGTTATGTGCCTGGTACTGGGTTTTAAAACCTGATGAGAAAACCAGGCGCCCTGTTCTGATTGGTAGTGGCGGGCTGTTTATTACCGAAGATGGGACCTGTGAGATCGGCTATTCGGTACTTGAGGCATTCCAGTGCCTGGGATATGCAACCGAAGCGGTCGGCACCATTCTTGACTTTGTATTTTCACAGGGAGATATCAGGACCGTGTATGCAACAACCTACCCTCACCTCTATCCATCAGTCCGGGTTCTTCAAAAGAACGGGTTTATTCCGGACGGGCCGGGAAGAGAGGAGGGAACGGTCAGGTTCCTTGTACAAAGATAATTTTTTCTTTTTTTCATGCATGATATCACAGGCTTCATATCATTTGAGATAGAGAATCGTGCATGGCATTTATTGTATGGGATGAGATGTATGCGACCGGTATTGGTTCAATTGACGACCAGCATAAACATCTCATCTCACTCCTGAACCGGATGTTTGAGGCACTATTACAGAAACGGGGGAAGGAGGAGCTGTCGTATGTCATAGAAGAGATGAACCGGTATGCTGAGTATCATTTCCATGCCGAGGAATCACTCATGGAAAAGGCAGGATATCCCGAGCTTGCCGAACACCGAATCTATCATGACGCATTTACCTCAAAGGTGAATGATTTTGCATTTAAATATAACCAGAATGATGAAGCGCTCTGTGCTGAAGTTACCATTTTTCTGACCAACTGGCTGAACGAGCATTTGTCCACAATAGACCAGAAATATGTCCCAGCGCTCAAAAATGCGGGTATTTGCTAATCCCGGGCTCCTTCTTTTATCCAGAACTATTATCGTCTCTTGGGCCCTTTATATCAGGCGCATCTTTGCGCAGGTGCACGTGAAAGATATTATTGATGGTCATTTGTATGACACGAGAACCTCCATTCTGATTGGAGAACGAGAAGAACGGGGTTCATTTATGTATAAAACTGGGAACGGTGAATTTTTCATTTATCATGCATCGCCCATGGCGAATCGCGATCCCTCATGGATAAATCCGATTAGCAAAAGTGTTGCTATTCGAAGACATTTTCGGTACTCTCATAACCAGATGGCCTTTGAACAGGCATTTTGTGAATAAGCGACGGTTGTTTTCCGGGCACTCCCCGGTTGCACCTGATTCGTAAATCAGGTTCTATTTGTTCGATTTCCGCATCAGGCTCTATTCTGATCCGACTTCCTGAATAATACCGTCAATACTGACGACAAGTCCGGTTTCATCAGCGACGGGTCTGCCCCGTTCACTCATGACCCTGATATGACCCAACTTATCAATAATCCTGTACTCTATCTCGTACGGCTCTCCGGTTTTGATTGATTCTTTTTTGGCCTGAACAACCCGCTGCTTGTCATCGGGGAAAATGAGGGGGATAAGAGAGCTTATCTGCCCGCTTGCAAGTTCTTTTGCTGAGTATCCCGTAACCGACTCAAGGTGGTCATTATAAAACTCCATGTCTGAACCGGCAAGGGAGACTCTGAACACGATACCTGGAATGTTCTGCGCCAGGGTTCTGAACTGTTTCTCACTCTTCTCAAGGTTTTCTCCTGCTTCAAACCTCATAAGGGCGCTACCAATGAGAGATGATCCGATCTCAAGAGCACTGACCTCCTTTCGACTCCATATACGCTCTGTGTTTGTTTCAAGGAACCCGACAGCACCCCAGATATCGTTCTTGATCTTAATCGGGACAAGAAGGATTGATTTTACTCCGTCAGGCTCAAGAATCCGGCGGTCACCTCCCTTCAGGTCTTTTACCAGGCTGTAGATGGTCTTCTCCTGGATGAATACATCTTCGACAAGAGATCCTTCCTCATCGTTTTTCAGTCGCATGGACAAGGGGGACCGGGTCCGCCCGACAATCCCCGTTTTTGCATTCCATTCAAGCTCGGATTTGATGAGCTGGAGACTGGACGAAGGTGCTCTTTCCAGCAGGACGACACGACTGACTGATGTTGCCTCTCCGATAAGGCCGATGGTCCGCAGAGCTGCATCTTCAAAGGTTGCTGACTGGAGAATATCAGATGCTGCCCGGCTGAGCGCTTCAAAGATTGCGTTCTGCTTTCGAATCTCCAGTTCCATTATCTTTCGTTCACTGATGTCCCGGAGTGTCTCAATAACCCCGATGATGTCTCCGTCCAGATTATAGATGGGTGCTGCCTTGATCCAGAACCAGATCCGGTTTTTTGTCACCGGATGCAGGGTCTGCACATCAACCGTGACCCGGTCGCCGTCGATATCTGGGTTATTGTACCGAAAGAGGACCGTCTCATCGCGATGGAGGATGTAATCAGCAAGGACCGGTCGTTTCTGGTGATAAAAGGCAACTGCACAGGCATAGTCGCCCATCCCGATAACTTCCTCCTTTTTTGTCCCGGTCAGTTCTTCCATGGCCCGGTTCCATGCCGTCACCTTTCCTTCGGTATCAAGCACGAAGACCGGGTCAGGGAGGAACTCGAGTATATCCTCAAGACGCTGGTGTGCTTCCTTTATGGCGGCCTCGGTCTTTCTCCGTTCGGTGATATCACGAGTGATTGCAAGAACGACAGGTTTTCCCTGCAGGTAAAAGAGGTGGGCATTCACTTCAACCGGAACCAAAGTCCCGTCCTTTCTGATAAGGTCTATCTCAAAAAAACCCTGCTCATTCTGCATGAACTTTTCCGTGACCTCATTGAAATACTCCTGCATGGACTCGGGAATGATATCTGACAGGGCAAGGGTCAGAAACTCCTGGTAGCTATACCCAGTCAGCTGGCAGGTCAGGTTATTGACTTCACGAAACCGTGCATGTTTTAAACTCTCGGTCAGTTCCATCAGAATAATGGCATCTTTTGCACCCTCAAAAAGCCTGCGGTATTTTTCTTCGCTCAGAGCCAGTTTGGTTTCAGCCTCAAGCCATGCGGTAATGTCACGCCAGACCGAGATATAATCAAGAATTTCACCGGTTTCTGAAAGCCGGGGGGTTGTGGTGGTTTCAAACCATATCCATTTCCCTTTCAGTGTCCGGAACCTGAATGATGAGGGGAGACGGGACCAGTTCACCGCCTCCTTTTCTCCTCCGTTCTGAAACCGGGGAAGATCCTCGGGATGTATAAATTCTGATATCGTCTTTCCCATGAGTTCCTGGGAGACATACCCGGTCAGCAGCTCACAGGCAGGTGAAACATAGGATATCATCCCGTCCGTCTCCCACCTGATGATCATGTCATGGACCGATTCGGTGATAAGACGAAGATTTGACTCACTTGTCCTGATTGCATCCTGAAGTGCTTTCTTTTCAGTTATATCCTCGCCGGTAATCACGAGCGCAGGACGTTCCTGGAAGAATGAGACGGCGGATATGGTAAACAGGTACAGGGTCTCTTTCTCCTCACGGGTAATTCGCGCCTCTTCTGAGCGTGTTTCTCCGGGTCTGACCATCCGGATGGCTGCAACAAGGTCAGGGCCGAACAGGTCATCAAGGTGCAGGGCCTCAATACTCAAATTCGTGATGGCTTCAATCGTGGTATTTATCATCCGCAAAAATGAGTCATTTGCCCACCTGATGGAGAGATCCATGTTCAGGATGATGAGCATGTGAGGCGAAAAATTGAGAATTGAGGATTCCGGCTGGATATCTGATAAATAGTACTTCTTCTTCTGCCCATGCTGGCGCATCTCAAGTTTTCCGGATGATACCAGGTTGTCAAGGTACCTGGCAACGGTGTGCCTGTGATGGCCGGATAGGCGTGAAATATCCGAAATACTCAGGGATTTTTTTCCCTTTGTAAAGGTGTCCAGGATATCCTGGTTTATTTTCGTACTGCCGGATTCCACGTTTTTATGTTTTTGTTAATAAGATTTATTCTTTCGGCCACCTGTTTATTCACCTATTAATGTACACAAGGTAAATCTGGTATGCTCATGTGTGGGAC
The DNA here is from genome assembly GCA_964515765.1 of uncultured Methanospirillum sp. Lineage (GTDB taxonomy): Archaea > Halobacteriota > Methanomicrobia > Methanomicrobiales > Methanospirillaceae > Methanospirillum. The sequence goes on from CAZEWE010000017.1 coordinate 21,851, forward strand.
CGGAAGTCTTCACGTCATTGAGCCGGAGTCTGCTCTGAACGCTAAAATCACACACACAGGAAAACAGGGGTCAATATATCACCTTCACCGAACATGTGTTCATCCTGGTATGATAAACACCCTTCCTCGATACCCCCCTGTTTTTGAGAGGGCAGTTCTTTTCTTGCGGTTTTGAAAAAAAGATTATGTTTTAGAGGGCCTGGATATCTGATCCAAACCTGACTGATGGTTCGGGGCACCCGATCTCAAATCGTGTACGATGGCCTTGTATTCCGGTCTCTGTAATATCCATACCGGAGAGTGCCAGCATCTCCCTGATAAGACAGAGTGATGGCTGTGACAACAGACCATCACGGAATGAGAATATCTTTTCCTTTTCAGGATCTGGTACGCCCTGATCATTGTTCTCGCAGATGATGACATACCCGCTCTCTTTCACATGGAATGAGAACCGCATCTCGGTTGGTTTTTCTTCTCCATCCTGCAGGGCAATGATGAGATCCGAGAGGACCCGTTCAAAACAGGGATCTGCAAATATTTCTATGTCCTCTGGAATGAGATTTTCATACCTTATAGACTGCCTGCGCACCGGATCTATAGAATTTTGAATGCTGTTCCGAATACCAAGCCACGTCCGGGGCATGGTTCCGGATCTGATATACTGCCGGGTATTTTTAAGAGCTACCGTTCCTGCATGCAGGTGTGCTGCAGCGGTGATGATCTCCTCATTGGCATCCGGCAATGATACCTGCTGCGTCAGGATCTCGTCTGCCGGTTGCATCCTGACCTGATATACCTGCTTCAGCACTTCTGATAATGTTTCGATCTTCTCATGTGCGGCTGCGAGTGCGGTTTCAAGCCTTCCCCGCTCGAGATTTTTAAGGTGTAGTGACTCATTCGTCTGTTCAAGGTCCTCGATCAGTTTTTGCAGCTGGGCATTCGTATAGTGGAGCCGCTCATGGGCCACCTGGAGCTCACTATTATTCTTGACCGCTGTCTCATAGGTTGAGAGCAGTATATTCAGGATCTGCATCCGGCTTGATGCGATGGTATGCACTTCACTGGAAAAAACAACATCAAGTGGCTGGATGGACTCTTCGGTTCCGGGATGCTCCTTTGCCTGCATGATGCCCGCTATCCGGGAGAAGATATACTCCGGATCATATGGTTTAATAATGAAGTTATCAGCACCGGCCTCAAGGCCCTTTATGACATCCACCGGGCTGTAGAGATGAGTCACCAGGATGATGGGGATGTCATGGAATTTTTCATGCTGTTTTACTTTTTTACAGAGGGTATACCCGTCCATGTCAGGCATCATGACATCCGTGAGGATGATATCCGGCCTGTTCTCCTCGATCTTTTCAAGAGCTTCAAAACCGTTATTTGATACCGTGACCTGATGTCCCCTTTTTTCAAGAAGGTGGCGGAGATATTCTGCCTGAGTCCGGTTATCCTCAACGATCAGGATGTGTAGTGATGTGTCAGGACTTGATTTCATAGACGAGTAGTTCCTACATGCTTTTTTGAAACATCATGCTGTGAATACAGATGAAGATGATGATTTGAATCCGGTGCACAAGAAATGATAGATCTGCATGACGATGAGCAGAATATGGAAAATTCATGCATAAGAGAAATAGAGGGTATTTCTCATGGTTGGTGATAGGTGAGGAATCGAAAGATTGGTATTCAGGGTTAGTAGGGGGTCGGGACTGCACCGGAGTAATAGTGGTCTGCCTCGGTTCGTCCTTCAAATCCACCAACGCTTTTTACCTGAAGATTGTTTGCCTTCGCCTCTGCCATGAGATTCTTTGATTCCTTGCTGATTCCGTTTGAGAGGACAAGCAGGTGGGTTGCGTATTCTGCCATCTCTGAATCACGGACAAAGGTTGCTGCATTGATATGGCTCTGGAAATCCGGGGCGAATTCTCTGAACTTGATGCCATGTTCCTGTGCATATTCCCTGGTGAACATGTCAACTCCAAGGGATCCTCCGGATATAATCTCGTCAACTCCACCGATTTCAGAGATGTACTTGTTGATTTCTGTATATACGAGGTCTTTTCTTTCGCAGGTCCGAAGTCCTGTCACGATGAGTTTCTTCATGGTCATTCTCTCCTTTTTGGGTTCGCGTGTCATCAGCACCATGATGCCACTTGTGAACAAACATCCTTGCATTTGAGGTATAAAATAGATATTTTTTGAGGAGTCCTTATGGCATATTATTATAAATTATAATCCGGTCTCCCTTTCTTTTCTGCTCAATACTTCCCCCATGGAAAAAACGGAGACTTTTGAGTGGATAATCCTGTAAGGATAGTTTATGATGATCTGTGGGTTATACCAAACGATCAGAAGAAGATATTGCCTGACAGATCTCTTCAGCATGAGGTTGTAACTGCTCTTTAGAAAGGAACGAGAAGAATGATGAGAGGATAGGGATGAGATACTCCCGCCTGCCTTCAAGGTCAGGGCTTGAGCGGAGATGATCCTCAATTGATCGAGATACATCTGACCCTGTCCACTCCATGGGTGGGATCCCGGACACGATGACCAGGTGTTTCATCAGCGTGCTGATCACTGATGCACAATGCCGGTAGGAATCGGGATCAAGGGATGCGAGCTCCTGAGAGTCAGAAAAGGGAAAAAGCCAGTAATACAAAACGTGGGTAAGTGAGCTTATCGTCTGCTCATCTTTCCCTGGCACCTGGTTTTGAATAAAGCGGTGAATGAAGGAGTGCATGGCATCATCCTGGGAACTGTCTACACCGGCTGCCAGCGCAAGGAAGATGAATGCTTTTTTCGGCCCCCAGTGCCTTGATTCATCCATCCGGCAATAAAACCGATTGGTACTATCGGGTATTATCTCCAGAAGATCCTCTGCCCCGATGGGCTCATTGGATGATGCGCAATACGCTAGAAACCGGGAGAGGACCCCCGGGACTGCCATGATGTACTCCTCGCAGTGGACAAGCGATCGGGGATAATGAACAAGTAAAGTTCTTTCAACTCCCTCACGGGTCCAGTGGCCCGGTGTCAGATCCTGATAAAACCACATGTAATAGGAGAAATCATCTATGATTTCCGTGGAGAGATTCTGTTCATCCGGTGATAATTCAGAGTACTCGCATCCTGCCTGAAATCCCTCCAGGTATTTTAGAAGCGGGTGAGGTTTCTCATCCGGCGTCTGTGGAAAAGGGTCGTCAGGCAAAAAAGCATCCATGTCAAAAAGGATGAGCTTTTGAAGGATAAAAACGTTCCATGCGTTTCGTTTCAGAAAAAATGGGAGAAAGAAGGGTATCTCCCATGTCTGGTGATAGAGATCCCGAGGAATTGTATAGGTGATTAGTAAAAGGTTGGAATGGTATTCGGTTTGTAGGTCTCACTCTCTGAACGTCCTTCAAATCCTCCGACACTTTTTACCTGAAGGTTGTGTGAACGTGCCTCAGCGATGAGGTTCTTTGATTCTTTGCTGATTCCATTTGAGAGGACAAGCAGGTGAGTTGCATATTCAGCCATGTCTGAATCCCGGATGAAGGTTGCTGCATTGATGTGGCTCTGGAAGTCAGGGGCGAATTCCTTGAACTTGATGCTGTGCTCTTCTGCATACTGTCTGGTATAGGCATCAACACCCTTGGATCCCCCAGATACAATCTCATCAACTCCACCAATTTCAGAGATGTACTTGCTGATTTCTGCAAATACGAGGTCTTTTCTTTCGCAGGTCCGCAGTCCGGTTACAATGAGTTTCTTCATGATTATTTTTCTCCTGGTTCGTGTCGCATCAGCACCGATGCACGTGTGAACAAACATCCTTGCATTTGAGGTTTAAAATAGATATTTTTAGGGGAGTCCTTCTACGTTATTATTATAAACATATTATTGGTTCATTATTTCATTTCACACGAGAATTCAATTTTTTGTAAAATTATTGTATTCCCGGATTATTTGGTCTGGACTCACCTCATCATACTACCTGGGTTTGTAATGAGTGGGCATTACCTCACAAAGTACTGGCATGTGCGAAGATACAATCAGCCAGGGAGGATTCCGTTGAGTGTCGGTCCTGGATCTTTTTTTCATGATGGCGGCAATCAGTGCAATGAATATGACTCCCTCTGACCTTCCAGATGCCCTACCTGAGCGGCCCCTGATAACTCAGCACTTCTGACAGGGACCCTATGTCGGTGTGCACACCTCCCTCACTTGACACCTACCCGGCATCAGATCTGTGCCAGCTCTGAACGATATCACCGGGTCGGTGCCAAGACAGGTGGATTGTATAGAATCCGGGGTAGAGCAGGGCAGATCGCTTTGTTATAAGATGACAAATTGCGTGAAAACAGATGGGTGTCTTTTTTAGAAAACATGGGAGAAAGAGGAGGGGTCTCTCATGTCATGTTAGAATCCTGAGTTATCGAATGGAATATGGATTAGTAAAGGGAAGGGACTGTACCGGGTTTGTAGTTCTCACTGTCTGAACGTCCTTCAAATCCTCCGACGCTTTTTACCTGAAGATTGTGTGTACGTGCCTCAGTAATGAGGTTCTTTGATTCCTTGCTGACTCCGTTTGAGAGGACAAGCAGGTGAGTTGCATACTCAGCCATCTCTGAATCCCGGATGAAGGTTGCTGCATTGATGTGGCTCTGGAAGTCAGGGGCGAATTCCTTGAACTTTATGCCATGTTCTGCTGCATATTCTCTGGTGTAGGCATCAACGCCACCGGACCCGCCAGATACAATCTCGTCAACTCCGCCGATTTCAGAGATGTACTTGTTGATTTCTGCATATACGCGGTCTTTTCTTTCGCAGGTCCGAAGTCCTGTCACGATGAGTTTCTTCATGGTCATTCTCTCCTGTGTAGTTCGGGTGGCATCAGCACCGATGCACATGTGAACAAACATCCTTGCATTCGTGGTTAAAAATAGGTATTTTTTCAGAACTCCAAAAAACAAAGTTTCATATAATAAAAACAGGGCGGTTTAGAATTCGTGGTTTATCCTCTTCCGAAATCTGCATTGGGCTAAATTTTGTAGGTACAGATCATGGATGGTGGAAAGTCATCCTTCGCTCCGGTGTAATCATCCGGCTGGAATACGAAAAGGGATAAAACAATAATCAGTCAGAAGAAGTTGGAGACATGAGAGGATGGTCTCATGCATCCGGGGATATATTCGGGGACGGAGGAGATCCCGTATGGCATTAATAGAATGTTCCCGGATATGCACCGGC
>CAZEWE010000018.1:0-21629 GCA_964515765.1 uncultured Methanospirillum sp.
GTGAGGGGAACAAAGCCCTCTTCAGTCACAATCTTCTGTCCTTCAGGACTGTCGATAAATAAAATGAACTCAGCAATAATCCCGGATGGCTCGCCATTTGTCAGGAAATTAAGCGGGCGGGCGACAGGATATGATTTGTCCTTTACCGATTCAATAGAAGGAATAACGGGCGTTCCATTGACAAGGATCGGCACAGCGTGGATGGACTCATCAATATATCCAAGACCGACATACCCGACTGCTGCCGGAGTCTGTTCAACACTCTGTTTTACTGCCCCGTTCGAGTTCTTTTCCAGCTGAGTCTGAACAAAATCCTCTTTGTTCATGACTTTCTCATGGAAGAACTCTCTGGTCCCTGATGCACTGTCTCTGCCGATGACAACAATTTTTCCATCATTTCCACCGACATCTTTCCAGTTGGTAATATTTCCATTATAAATCGCTTTTACCTGATCAAGGGTAAGGGAGGCGATTGGATTATTCTTATGAGTAATGATCGCGATTCCGTCGATTGCTACCTGATGCTCAATGAGTTCCGGATATTTTTCTTTCTCTTCTTTCTTCAGATCACGGGAGGCCATTCCAATCATGGCTGTCCCTTCTCCGGCAGACTGGACCCCGGCCCCGGAGCCTCCGCCATTAACCTGAACATCAACACCCGGATGGGTATCCATGTAGAATTCTGCGACCTGCGCTGCAACAGGGAGCACCGTCGTTGAACCGGTAATCGTCAGAACACCGGCTGCTCCGGGCTGAACTTTTGTCTCTTTCAGGGGATTTTCACCGGTCGAAACAGGGGTGGTTTTTTCAGTTTCAGTAGTTCCGATACATCCGCAGAGGAGCACAGCACATATAAAGAGCCCAATCAGGATAATTCCTGATACAATAGTAGTGTTACCAGTCATGGTATCTCACGTATCAACACCTATAACGAAACCAGATATTAAACTGATTATCTCCAGAGAATATAGAGATATCAGATATCTCTATAGTGCCATAGAGATACGAATGTCAGACATCCGGAGACTTATTATCAGAACCCCACTGATACAACTACAATTCACTGGTCTTTTTGAGATCAGAATCTCTGGTAATATCTCGGATACTTATCATTACTCAATAATCTGGTCTTCTCATGTATCGCGTGCTGTATGTAGACGATGAACCCGGCATCCTTGAACTTGTCAGGATGTACCTGGAAAGTTATGGATCAATGCTCGTTGATACATGCCCGGTAGCAGATGAAGCAATGGAACTTGTCAGAAAGACAAGCTACGATACCATTGTTCTTGATTATTACATGCCTGATGTGAACGGCATTGAATTTTTAAAAGAGGTCAGGCAAAGCGGACTTGACTGTCCTATAATCATCTATACCGGCAGAGGCAGGGAAGAGGTGGTAATTGATGCGTTGAACAACGGAGCAGACTTTTACCTCCAGAAATCAGGTGAGCCGGGCAGGGAGTTTGCAGACCTCTATTCAAAAGTAAACCTTGCCATCCAGAAATATTATGCAGAAAAGCGGGTGAAAGAGACCACTGCTTTACTTCGCTCCACCCTTGAATCTACTGCGGATGGCATTCTGGTCGTTGACAGCGAGGGAAAGATCACTGCCTGGAACAGGAAAGTTGTCCAGATGTGGAATATACCCTATCATCTTGTGGAAGGAGGGGACTATTCCGCGATACTCAGTTATATACTCCCGCAGATAACCAATCCGAATCACTTCTTCAATCGCACCGATTACCGGATCAGGGAAGGAATCAGGCCCGGAATTGATATCATCGAGCTACGAAACGGGAAGATTTATGAGCGATACTCCCAGCCCCAGATGATTGATGGAGAGATTGTTGGGAAGGTATGGAGTTTTCGGGACATTACTGCCAAAAAAAGTGCAGAAGATGCACTTCGGGAGAGCGAAGAGCGGTTCCGTCTGCTTTTTGAGCAGGCCCCGGTCCCCTACCAGTCCCTGAATGAACATGGGGAGATAATCGAGGTCAATGAGGCCTGGGTAAGGCTGATGGGATATGCTAAGGCCGATGTCATTGGCAGATCATTTATGACCTTAATTCCTGAAAAAAGTCTCAAAGATTATCAACGTATCCTCCTTGACATAACAGAGTTTGGATCGGTATATGAATCCGAACTTATTATCATCCACTCGACCGGCAGAGAGATTCCGGTCATAATATCAGGAAAGATGCTGACCGGGGGTCCTGAGGTGGGGGTACGGACATTGTGGACATTCACTGATATTTCTGAACAAAAACTCATTGAATCCCAGAAAGAAGAAGCCCTCAGCCAGATCCAGAAAAACCTTGCTGAATTAGCCATATTAAATGATGGTGTCAGAAATCCCCTCACGGTAATCGCAGGCCAGGCAGAACTGACGCTTGGTGATAAGGCCGAACAGATCCTTGCACAGGTCAAAGAGATAGACCAGATGATTGACCAGCTGGACCAGCGGTGGCATGAGTCTACAAAGATACTCAAATACCTGCACCGTCATCATGGAGTCTTTCTGATTCACCCGGATAATGACCCGGACGGGTCAGTATAACTGACAACGATAGTTATTGATCCCAGTCCAGACTTTTTCTCCCTGAATCATAGTATGGGAAACCCTATTGCCCCGGAGAGGGAACAGATCCGCAGATATGGATATTGCTCTTATTGATCTGATTCTTCATATTGATTCATCGCTTGAGCAGATGGCAGGCGAATTGGGACCTCTCATCTATGCTGTCCTCTTTCTCATCATTTTTTGTGAGACCGGACTTGTCGTGACCCCGTTCCTGCCAGGAGATTCGCTTCTCTTCGTGTCAGGGGCTCTTGCCGGAACCGGTGTCCTCAACATCTGGATTCTGCTCCTTGTTATCGGGCTTGCTGCAATAATCGGAGATACGGCAAACTTCTGGATCGGGAGATATGCCGGTTGTAAAATCATGGAGGGCCGTCTTTCTGCATTCATTCATAAAGAATGGCTGGAAAAGACACATCACTACTTTGAGAAATATGGAGGAGTTACCATAGTTATCGCCCGGTTTGTCCCGATTGTCAGAACATTTGCCCCGTTTCTGGCCGGGATCGGGAATATGAATTACCAGTGGTTTCTGTTCTATAATGTCGCCGGCGCAATACTCTGGACCGGGGGACTTGTCGGAGGCGGATACCTGATTGGTAACATTCCGATTATATCAGACCATGTCTCACTTCTGATGTGGCTGGTGCTTGGAATCTGTATCTTCTCTATAGCCATGGTCATAAAGGCTATTCTTTCTGCAGCTCTCTATGATAAAAAGAAGGAAGACGCGAAAGGAGAGACAGCGGCAGATTACTGTTACCGCCTTGAAGTAGAGAAGTAAAGCAGGATTTCAGATTGTATCTGACGAACGGTATCATGATCAAAGGAGTGAAATAGACTCACCATAATACCATACATACCAGACAGCCGAGGTACCTGCATGGGAGAAAATGGATGAGATGTGATCACAGACCTGCACAGGATCCTGCGTTTTCCCGGTATGCTGCTGAAACGATGCTTCCTCTCCTCCGGTCATTACAGCAGGAATTATCAGGAGTCAAAGCGGCAGACGATATCGAATATGTCCATCGGGCCAGGGTTGCAACCCGCCGGCTCAGGGCATGCCTTACCATATTCTCTCCCTCTCTTCCGTCGAAAAATGTGAAAACATGGAGACGCACCATCAGAAACATTACCCGGTCACTTGGTGAGGCTCGTGACCTGGATGTTCAGATAGATTTCATCAATACATTTATTTCAAAGCAGATCCGGGATACCTGCCAGGGAGTGGTTTTTTTTTATTCTCACCCTCCAGCGGATGATGATTCAGAGAATGACCACCTACACCACCCGCTCTTTTCCAGGGTGAGAGAAGGTGAGGGTCCCGATGAAGAGTCCGGATCAGAGAACCTTCTTTTCTGCACCTCATCATTTGATATGCACAGACCAGGGCTTGAATGCCTGCTCCACAGATTAAAAACCCGGCGCCAGCAGATTCAACCAAATCTTGTCAGGGCTGTTGACCAGCTGGAGGAGACAGCGGCTCTTGAATCAATGACGACCTGTCTGCATGAACTCAAAGTCAGGGCAGAAATTGAGGATGGGGGAGGAGTTTCTCAGTTCTCATATGAGCAGGCATTTGTCAATATCATGACCGCCATCTCTGATCTCTTCTGGTTTGAACCCTGGCTTTTTGAACCGGAGAATATCCATCGTCATCATGAGATGCGGATCGCTGCAAAACGGCTCAGATATACCCTGGAGTCCTTTGCGGGTCTGTATGAATGCGGATTAAAAACGGAGATTAAGACATTTAAAAATCTTCAGGATATTCTTGGAGACATGCATGACTGTGATGTCTGGATTGAGAAAATCCCCCTCTGCATCAGCGATGAAGAAAAAAAAGCAGTCAGGTATTTTGGAAATTCTGACTTTTTTTCAATCCTAAAAGAGGGACTTTTAAAACTTCTTGATAACCGGAAAAAGAAGAGAGGAGATCTTTTTTCTGAACTCCATACCCTCTGGGACTCGCTCAAGCAGGAAGGATTCTGGGACCAGCTGATGGAGAAGGTATCATATCCGGTCCATCATTCATTCCAGGAGCGTTCTGACCTCTGTCAAGACGGGCCGGTTACGATCGCCCTGATATCTGATGTGCATGCAAATCTTCCGGCTCTTGAGGCGGTGCTCGCTGATGCCAGGCAGAAGGGCGCTACGGCAGTTCTCAATGCCGGTGACAGCATTGGATATGGTGCATTCCCTGATGAGGTCATATCATCACTTCGCTCATCACATGTGCTCTCGGTTATTGGTAATTATGACCAGTCAGTCCTTATTAAAAAATGGAAGACAGGACGGCCCCGGTCGCGGGATAAGCAGATAGCCATGCGGTTTGCATATCATCATCTTTCAAAAGAGAATCGGGCATACCTCGCTGCTCTTCCCCGGGAATACCGGCTCAGGGTAAAAGGAACCACCCTTCTGGTCACCCATGGGAGCCCTGATTCACTGACCGAATATCTTGTCCAGGAGACACCTGAATCCCGGTTTCGTGAAATTGCCCAAAAAACCAAGGCAGACATCATCGTCACCGGCCATTCCCATCTCCCATCCATCAGGGAGATTGATAATGTGGTATTTGTCAATTGTGGAAGTGTCGGAAGGACAGAAGACGGAGATCCCCGTGCCTGTTATGCCCTGCTGACGTTGGATCCACTCTCAATCGTCCATGTCAGAGTTCCCTATGATATATCAAAGGCAATTGAAGCCATCAGAAACCGACATCTTCCTGACTCATTCGCCAGGATCGTCTCCGAGGGAAAACCCCTGGATGTCGTATCCGAACCGGAGGATTCTGTCTGATGGATACATCGGTCTGGCCGGTTATCATGGACTATTCACACAGGCTGGACCCGGATCCTGATCATGCACGACAAGTTTGCCGGTTGTCAGGTATGCTATTTGACGACCTGCATCCCCTGCACCACCTGGCCCCGGATACCCGTGACTTTTTAAAAGCAGCTGCCCTCCTCCACGATATTGGATGGAGTATCCCAGATAAGCCTCATCATAAGGCATCACGGGACATCATCTTAAGCGACAGGGCGATGAACCTCACAACCAGGGAGAGAATGATTATTGCATTAACTGCACGATATCACCGGAAATCGCATCCAAGACCCGACCATGCAGTCTTTAAGGAACTTAGTGAGGGTGATCAGGAGATCGTCTCATGGTGCTCGGGAATACTCCGGATCGCTGATGTTCTTGACCGGGCACATCAGAACCAGGTCAGGGAAATTCACTGCTCAATATCATCAGATGATATCGTCATCTCCTGTACCTGTAATGCACCATTATTCCATGATTTATCTGTTTTTGCCGAGAAGAGCATGCTGTTACAAGAACTCACCCATCGCAGGATTTGTCTTTCATGCACCTGAATACTCCACGGATAATTGGATTTATTGATCTTGGGACGAATTCCGTACGTCTTCTTGTCGTCAGGCTCAATCAGAACGGATCATACACCCTGGTTACCCAGCAGAAAGAGGTCATCAGGCTTGGAGAAGGGGAGTTTCTCGATAACCGGCTGACCGATACAGCCATGGAACGGGCTACCGGGGTAATAGTTCGGCTGATTGAACTGGCAAGAAGTAGAGGGGCAGAAGAGTTTGTCGCCGTTGCCACATCTGCAACCCGTGAGGCATCAAACGGAGAAGAACTCTGCGATCGGATTGAAGAACTCACCAAAGTGCGGATTCATATCATCTCCGGAGCCGAGGAGGCCAGACTGATTTGGCTCGGGGTTTCAAGCGGGATTGATCTGAAAGGTGAAACGGCACTCTTTATCGATATCGGCGGTGGTTCGACAGAGATCATTGTTGGAGATCAGCATGAACCATTCTTTCTGCGAAGTCTGAAACTGGGGGCAATCAGAACGACCGGGATGTCAGTTCAGGCTGAAAAGGATGGGAGAATCTCACAACAGGCACTTATGTCACTCAGACGGCATATCGAACATGAGATCGTGCATATTGCCAGGCACATGAGCACCTGGAACATCACCCGGGGATTTGGGAGCTCCGGAACCATTCTTTCCCTGGAAACTGTCGCGGCATCGTACAAACCATGTGCAGAGAACCATATTCCAGGGTTTCTCAGCATCGAAGAGCTGGATATTCTTATCAGGTACCTCTCAAATCTGCCCCTGCAAGTACGAAAGGAGGTACAGGGTCTGAATTCTGACCGGGCTGATATCATCATTGCCGGGGCAGTCATTCTTCATGAGATAATAAAGGTAACCGGGCTGAAAGGGGTGTTTACGTCATCCCGCTCTCTCCGGGACGGCCTGCTTGTTGATTATATCACCCGGATCCCGGAATTCCCCCATGCAGAACCGGTTTCCATCCGGGAACGATCAGTCAGACACCTTGGCCGGCTCTGTCACATAGATGAGCTCCATGCAGCCCATATAGTCGAGCTCTCGTTGCAGCTCTACCATTCCGGGATCAGGGCAGGGCTTTTTCCCTTGCATGAAGAATCAGAAGAACTCCTCTCTCATGCGGCATATCTGCACGATGTGGGACAGTTTATCTCGTTTTCCAACCATCACCAGCACTCATTCTACCTGATAACACAGGTTCCCCTTCTGGGTTTTAACCAGCATGAAGTCCTCATGATCGGGCTTATTGCACGGTACCACCGGAAAAAACTGCCACGACAGAGGGATAATCCGTTTCAGGAACTGGACCGGACCGACCGGAGAATGGTCAGGGTGCTCTCCCTTCTGCTCAGGCTTGCAGAAAACCTGGACCGCAGTCATGACCGTCGTATTGAACTGGTGGAATTTATCAGGAAAAAAGACAGGGTTGTTTTATCAGTCTCATGCAAGTCTGACTGCTCACTGGAGATATGGGCTGTTGAGTCTGAAAAGGATTCATTCTTCAGAACGTTCAGGACGAAGCTACATATTGAGCAGGCCTGCAGGTAGGAAGAAAAACCATCAGCGTTCTGACTGGAGCTCCCCGACAAGATCTTTTACTGCTGTTTTTACCATATCTTTTGCCTCTTTATCACTGAGCACTTCACCCCTCTTGTACCCATGTCCGTGAACAGACCTAATTATCTTCATCTCATGAGCCTGCGCCCAGATACGAAGTGTCTCGAGTGCCCGATCCTCTCCTGACACTGCACTGACTGCTACCGGAATTACCTTTTTGCCTTTGAGTTGCCGGTCATGCCAGAGGGAATAGGTCCGGTCAATGAAATTTTTTACAAGGCCGGATACATCATGAAAATACACCGGTGATCCGATGATGATGAGATCGCTCTTGAGCATTTTTCTGGCTAGAGAGTTGAAATCATCCTTGACTACACAAGACCCGGTCTCCATACATTTCCGGCATCCCCTGCAGGGACCAATCTTTGCACCGGTGAGGGTAACTGATCTCATCTTGAGGTTTTCAATGGCTGCCTGCTCTATCTGATCATTCAGATATCCGATAAGCTGACCGGTATTACCCTTCTTCACATGACTTGCAGAGAGCGATAAAACGCGCATACATAACACCAGGATCCAATACTATATAAATTTGCTGAAATCCCTATTTTGATTGCATGGGAGACCTATAGTATCTATTATGCCACAATACAATTCTCAATCACTCTATATTTTTTTCATTCATATTGAGAGACCTTGCACCCGATAGTCTGTACCGGTGGCAATATTCATTACCAGATAAAGCACATTTCCCACAGAGAGGCAGGTACAGTGGCAGAATTTTCAGTCCTTATCGGGGGAAAAGCAGGAGACGGGATCTCACAGGCAGGTCAGGTTATCGGTTCTGTCTTTTCATCACTTGGATATCACGTGTACCAGTATGTCGATTATCCGTCACTTATCAGGGGCGGGCATAATTTCTGTATCATTCGTGCTGCAGAGTCCCCTGTGACGGCGTTTCGATCCGGTGTTGATGTCATCATCGCCTTTGATCAGCAGACTGCAGATCTCCATAAAGGCCGGTTGTCAGATGACGGGATCATCATTTTTGACACTGACCGGGTGAAGACAGAGGGTCTTGAGATCTCCCTCGGCACGCTGATAAGCAAACATCAGGGGATTCCGATAATGGGCAATACTGCGATGATCAGTGCCCTGTTCAGGTATCTTGGTGTGCCGTGGGAGATGATGGAACCGGTCCTTCAAAGAAAGATCCCAAAGAGTACGGAGAAGAATCTTGAGATTGCCCGGGCCGCCTGGGACATTCTCTCACCGTCACGGGAACTTAGTATTCCTGGTGGAGCCCCGAAACCCTTCCTTTCAGGTAATGAATGGATTGGACTTGGTCTTCTGGCCGGCGGACTTGATGCCTATGTTGCATACCCAATGACTCCGTCCTCAGGGATCCTTCATTTTCTCGCTTCCATTGCAGATGAGGCAGGTATTCAGGTCTATCATCCGGAGAGTGAGATAGCGGTCATTTTGATGGCACTCGGATTCTCCTATGCAGGGAAGAAGGCAGCGGTCGGCACATCAGGCGGGGGGTTTTGTCTGATGACCGAAGGACTCTCCCTTGCAGGCCAGGCAGAAATTCCTATTGTCATTGTCGTCTCACAACGAACCGGCCCGTCAACCGGACTGCCGACATATACCGCACAATCTGATCTCCTGTTCATCCGCCATGCAGGCCAGGGAGAATTCCCCCGATGGATTGCAGCTCCGGCGACCCCGGAAGAAGCCCTCTTTCTGGGAGCAGAGGCGGTCCGGATTGCATGGAAATTTCAGGTTCCTGCCTTTATCGTAACCGATAAGTCCTTCTCGGAGGGGCTGTTCACCGGGTCATCAGATCTGCCTGACCTCCCTCCACACCGGGTTTCTGCCCCTGCATTTCCCTATCACCGGTACGAGGACATGCCAGATGGTATCTCACCCCTTCTTGCTCCCCCGCATCCTGGTGAGGTCGTGAAGATAAACAGTTATACCCATGATTTCAAAGGCATCACAACAGAAGACTCCCAGATAACAATCGCGATGGTTGAGAAGAGAAAACGAAAAGAACAGGGCTTAAAAGAGTACACAGACCAGCCGCAGAGTGTAATCATTGCTGGTGATGAGAAAGCGCCGGTATGTGTCATTACATGGGGCTCTGTCCGTGGACAGGTGACAGAGATTGCCAAAGACAACTCTTTCCGGGTTGTATCACCGCTCATCATCGAACCATTCCCGATAAAAGCATTCATGGCTGCTCTTGAGGGTGTTACCAAAATTATTGTAGTTGAAGAGAGTGTAGCAGGGCAGATAGATAAAATCCTCAAAGAATTCGGAATCGTTCCTGATGAACTCCTCCTGCGTTATGACGGGAGACCTTCTACGATTGAAGAACTTGAAACCAGGATTAGGAGGGTATTATGAGTCCGAACGCAACACTTGTCTCTGAAGCAAAGAACACCTGGTGCCCGGGGTGTGGCAATTTTGCAATTCAGCATGCCTTTCGGTATGTTATCGAGGAGTTTGAGAAGGAAGGGATCCCAAAAGAGAAATTTGTCCTGGTTTCAGGCATCGGGTGTCATGCAAAGATTGTGGATTACTTTAATCTGAACAGTTTTTATTCCCTCCATGGGAGGACAATCCCTGTTGCGACCGGGATAAAAATGGCGAACCCCGACCTGAAGGTCATCTGTTTTGCAGGAGACGGGGACCTGTATGCAGAGGGTCTTGATCATCTGATCCATGCGGCGAAACGAAATATTGACATCACGGTTATCTGTCACAACAACCGGGTGTATGGTCTTACTACCGGCCAGTATACCCCGACGTCCCCCTATGGATACCAGGGCCGGTCCACTCCGAATGGAATCCATGAGTACCCGCTCAATATTATTGAGATGCTGCTCGGTTCGGGAGCATCCTTTGTAGCCAGGGCATACTCACGGAATACCCCGCTCCTGAAACGGATCATTCACGAAGCCATCTGTCATCCGGGGTTTGCCCACATCGACGTACTGCAGATCTGTGCAACCTTCTTTAACATGACGTCCTTGTATGATGAGCAGGTATACGAGACATCTGAAGCAAATGTCTCCCAGTTTGACATGGCCTGCCGGACCGGGCAGCAATGGAACTATTCTGATCCCGGACCCATCCCACTCGGGATATTTTACAAAACAATCCGGCCATCACTGCCGGAGAAGCGTGAATTACAACAGACTGACCGGAAAAAAGTAATTCAGGATATTCTAACCAGATATTCCTGATTCTTATACACGCTCTTTCTTATCTGGCCGCCTTTTCATAACACCGACGATACCGAGGAGAATTACTGCAATGATACCAATTCCAATCATGACATAATTCAGAACAAATATCGCCGGAGGCATGACAAAGGGCGTATTTACCACCGGCACCTCTATCTCTTCATTTGTGTTGGCTTTTCGGATCTGAGGATTCACGTTTGCGAGCCTGCTTAAGGTATCGGTATATTTCTGTGGGATATAACTCTCATCCAGTGATATTGCTTTTTCAAATGCGGTCAGGGCTTTATTCAGGTTGCCCATGGTAAAATGAACACTCCCAAGATTATTCCAGACCTTGGCTGAATCAGGGTAAATCTGGATCGACTGATTAAATGCGGCAATGGCCTCATCATTCCGGTACATCTTAGCAAGTACCTCTCCCTTTTTATTCCATGTCGCATTATTTTTCGAATCAATCTTCAGTGCAGCAGTATACGCATAATCAGCCTCGGTGAACCGGTTCAATGCCGCCAGCACATCGCCATACCCATCCTGATTCTGAAAGATATAGGGATTCAATGAAACAGCCCGGGTATAGATATCCAGCGCTTCCTGATAATTACCCAGTTCATAAATGGCACGGCCCTTTTTTCCAAGAAGATCTGCATTGGTCTTGTCAATTGTGATGGCGCGATTGTATGATTCGGCAGCTTCTGCATACCGCTTGAGCTCCATCATCGCATCGCCGCGTAGTTTCCACCCTTCCGTGTAATACTCATCAAGAAGAAGGGCCTGATCATAGGCTGCGATCGCGCTTACATAATCCTTCTTTTGAAAAGCATCTTTTCCTTTGTTTATCCAGACCGTTGCGTCCTGCATATTTTCAGCAGTCACAACAGGGCAGATCACCAGAGCAGATGCCCATAAGACAAGGATTGCGAAAACCATGCCATGCCATCGGGTCATAGGTAATTCCATCGGTATTATACTCAAAGATTCCATTCTGGGTGTGACGGATTCAATAAAGTAGTTTCTCTTTCCAAAAGAAAAGTCCTCGTTTTATCATTTCATGAAAGAGTATAGTATGCGAGAGATTTTTGTCCGGGATTCAGGTCTGCATAGTTTATTAGATGGAACGTGCATGTTGTTTTAGGTATCATGGAGATCGTGAAAATCCCCCGCATGGAAAAAGAAGAGTATGATGCACTGATTCACAGCCGGTTTATGGCACGAATCGCTTTTTCGGGGGAGAAATATCCCTATATTGCGCCATTCCTGTATGTGTATGACGGAAACCACCTCTATTTCCTCTCCACAAAATATGGCAAAAAGATTGAATACTTCAGAAAATCCCCCTACGTCTCCGTGGAGATTGACAAGTATACAAAGGATCTCTCCTGCTACATGTTTGTCACGCTCCAGGGATATCTTGAAGAGGTCAATGACTCAATCGAGAAGAAGATCACCAGGGAGCGGTTTGTCAATCTGATCCGGGAGCAGAACCTGTCAACAAACATTC
Organism: uncultured Methanospirillum sp.; assembly: GCA_964515765.1. Taxonomy (GTDB): domain Archaea; phylum Halobacteriota; class Methanomicrobia; order Methanomicrobiales; family Methanospirillaceae; genus Methanospirillum. Next base: position 12,279 of record CAZEWE010000018.1, read on the forward strand.
TTGGAGCTCTCGGACATTCGCCTCAGGATCCTCCTGAATCTATCTGCAAAGAGGAACGCTCACTGGTCTGGCGCCTGAACGGTGTCAGGAACCTCATCGCCCTGAAGAATATTTAGATTTTGGAGATAGTGCCGGAACTCATCCACCGTGAACAGGGGAGGATGACACTGCCGTTGTGAACAGATATGAAGGGCAGTTCCATCCCCCTGACATTGCGCAGGGATATTGAGTATGGATGAATCTGATCTCTCCCTAATAGATATCCGGACCATTCCGGGAAGGTACGAAGACCAGAGAAGGCGCCAGATCTCATCTCTTTCATGAGTTTCGGAGTTCCCACAGAGCACAGCGGTGCCCCCATGGTTTTTCTCAACCAGCCCACATAAAAAGGCACAGGACCCGGTTATCATCCGGGGATCCAGAGACCGATAATAGTCCTCTATCTGCCGGGCTTTTTGAGCATATGATTCGTCCCCGGTGATATTAAAGAGAGCACTGAGGAGCAGGAACCCGGTACCGTTCACTGATAATGTCGGACCATCGGTCATCTCCTTTAATCTTACCGGCAGATCGGTCTCCGGAGAGACCTGGTAATACCCGCCTTGGGTAGAATCATAGAACCGGTCAGATACGCTTTTTTCCAGTGATATCGCCCGCTCAAGCCATATGGAGTTACCTGTTGCCTGGTAGAGTGCCATAGAGGCCCATGCAAGGTTCAGATAATCGCCTGCAGTTCCTGCAATTCCGGCCTGACCCCTCCTCCATCGGTGAAGGACAACACCGTCCGGTTGAACCATCGTCGAAAAGAGGAATTCTGCTGCAGATACGGCCCTTATGCAGAGTGATTCGTCATGAAAGACCATCCCGGCGAAGGCGAGTGCCCAAATTGCAAGGGCATTCCAGTCGGTCAGGACCTTGTCATCAAGGGGGGGTCGTTCCCGCCCTTTCCGTGCATTCGTGAGCGTATTGATAATAGTAACATAAGTTTTTTCCGGGTCTCTGACTCCCGCTGTGGCTACGATCTCCAGGGGATCCCGCTCTGGAAAGAGAACATTATCTCCGGGTTTCATCCCATGCATCCCTGACACATTCCCTTCCCTGGTGATGCCAAATATGGTGCAGACAAGCGGGGTATCTTCTCCGAAGAGCTTTTCAATCTCATCATAGGACCAGAGATAGTATGCCCCTTCTCCGCCCGGACTGTCGGCATCTTCTGATGAGTAAAACCCGCCAGGCGCGTCAGAGAGGAAGGTTGTCATGTACTCAAGAGCTGAGAGAGCTACCCTCCGGTACCGCTCCTGTTTTGTAACCTGCCAGACCTCGGTGTAGATGATCGCACACATCGCCTGATCATAGAGCATCTTCTCAAAGTGAGGTACCTTCCAGGCTGTATCGGTTGCATACCGGTGAAACCCTCCGTCAAGATGATCTCTCATCCCACCAAAGGCCATGTGGTCAAGGGTCGTCGTGATCATATCAAGGATGGATCGGTCCTTGTGTATGGCCGCATACCTGAGGAGGAAGAGAAGAACAGGAACAGAAGGAAACTTTGGAGCAGGCGAAAAACCACCATGGTTTTTATCGTACGACGCGGTAAGACGCCTGGCAGCAGTGTGAATCAGATCATTAGGATCATGCAGGATGCCCTGCCTGGTCTGTTCCTGAATTGCTGAAATAATCTGTTCAGATACCTCAATGACCTTCTCTCTCTGATCCTTCCAGACTGATGCCAGATACAAAAGGAGATCAAGCATGCCAGGCATACTCGGACTGCTCATCTTCGGGATGAACGTGGCTGCATAAAACGGGCGCTTATCCGGGGTGAGAAAGACATGCAGGGGCCATCCCCCAGACCCGGTCATTGCCTGGCACACACTCATATATACCTGATCAATATCCGGTCTCTCCTCACGATCCACCTTTACTGAGACAAAATGAGCATTGAGCAGGGATGCAACCTCCTCATCCTCAAAACAGACAGTCTCCATCACATGACACCAGTGACAGGCAGCATATCCAATAGAGACAAAAACCGGCATATCATGCTCTTTTGCCCTGGAAAAAGCCTCATCACCCCAGGGATACCAGTCTACCGGATTGTGTGCATGGTGACGTAGATAGGGACTGTGTTCTTTTGCCAGCCGGTTTGGGGAGTGAGTCATAATGCAGCATGCACTGTTACAGGATTTAAATATTGAGGAGAGCCAGCCGGAGGAGAACTGGCGGTGCAATCACGACAGGGGAGATAATCTGAAAGCCATCATCCTCCTGACACCCTGTTTTGATTGGTTACATCCTCCATCGGAATTCCATTAACTATTTATGATGACATAAACAATCTCTTTCCATCGATGGACAATACCCACTATTACATCTCCCGGATCTCTGATTTTTTACGTGAGAATCGGGATGGAATGACCATTTCTGAAATTTCAAATGGTTTGTCCATGTCACGGAACACCATTGGAAAGTATATAGAAATGATGTTCCTGTCCGGGATGGTGGATGTGCGAACCGTCGGAAAGGCAAAGATATTTTTTTTATCAAAACGCATCCCCGTAACAACTCTTCTCAACTATCTCTCTTCTGCGGTTGTTCAGACAGATGACCGGTATCATATTCAAAGTGCAAATATCTCTGCAGCAGAATTTCTCGACACCGACCTTACTCAGCTCACAGGACGCAATATCCTGGACCTTCTAGCATTACAGGGATTAAAACAGGAGGTCCGGACAAAAATACTCTCATCTGATCGCCCCCTTGTGTTTGCATCAGATCTCGAACTTGTCAGGTCTGATCAGAAACGGTTTGTATGGCTGACTGTTGCGGATGTTGTTATGTATGACGGGGCCAAGGGCCATTATTTTGTCATTGAAGATGTTCATGAATGGAAAGAGGCAGAAGAGAGTAAAAGAAGGTATTACGCTCTCTTTCACGCTCTTGCAGCAGAGACCGATGAACGGGTATTTGTCATGACACCCGAGCTGGTCTTTACCTATGTCAACCCCCGGTTTGGTCATGCATTCAAGCGGGAGCCGCAGTCATTCATCGGTGAGAACCGGGTGAATATCTGCGATCATCATGCAAAACCACTGATCCAGGAGGCAGCAAGATATGTCTGCAGCAGGAGTGAACCGTACCGGACGCTATTTTCCATTCAGGAGCGGGATCAGGTCAGGTGGTTTGATGAGCGATTGTTTCCGGTTCAGGATAATAAAGGGGAAGTCAGAGAGATCATCGGCTTTTCCCGTGACATAACCGGTTTTCAGGAAGGAGGTTCTGCCCCGGTTCTTCTTGCATCCCTCATGGATCTCCTCCATGAAGCGGTGATTACAACAACTCCTGCAGGAAAGGTTCTTTCCTGGAACCGGGGGGCTGAACTGATGACGGGGTACCCCCGTGATGAGCTAATTGGCAGTACGGCACTCTCCATCATTACTCCTGAACTGAATGCCGGCAGGGACCTGGTTTTGGAAACCTGTAACGGAGAGGAGATAAAAGATCTGAAAGCGATAATCAGGGCACGGGGAGGAAGAAAGAAAAGGGTTCTGCTCTCCACGTCACGGTTATCCTTTCAGGAAAATATCGTCAGTGGTGTTTGCATCGTCATACGGGAACATTAAACGAGCGCTTGTTCTGCCGGTTTACCGTTCTGTTTCCGGATTATCACATGCAGAACATATCATATCTCCACCGCGTATCAACACACATATCTTACATATCCTGTCACGGGGATCACTGATCTTTGCAGATACCAGGTCTCTTGCCAGTTCAGCGATCGCCTCAGTAACGTCCTCTGAAAAAACAATCCGGTATCCTCGTTTTCCGGAGAGATATTGTGATACTGCTGAAGGTGCCATGTTCAGAATGGTTGCCACCATCTTCTGGGAAAGCCCGCACCTAACCATCTCTACTGCAATCGCTGCACGAATTGCCGGGAGCGAATCCCATACTATTGTCTCACACGGAAGTTTTTCCATCCCACATCTCCGGTGTTGATATGTTTCACGCCGTGAATTATCAATATGTGCATTGGGCCTGCAATAACCTGCATCGCATGCCAGTAACTATATTGGATTCTACTCCAACTCATTCTTATGGCACCACTCCGGTTATGGATACTCAGCGCCCTGCTTATGCTGGCATTGGCGGGTTTTGGGTTTTCTGAAGAACTTACCAATCAGGCGGAACCTATCGGGTTTATTCCCGACGGATATGAAGATGATAATCCCCCGTATTATCCGACTGACTACCCGACTGATTCCCCCACGTATATACCCACAGATTTTCCAACAGAATATCCCACCATAACCATTGAACCAACACCGCAGGAGCAGTATGGATGGGTCTCCATAAACTCAGTTCCTTCTGGTGCAATGGTCACCTTTGACGGATCATATCAGGGCCAGAGTCCGGTGACGGTGCAGGTATCACTTACGGAGTCCAGGTTCCACCAGATTTACATCTCAATGGACGGATACCAGGACTGGAGCACCTCCCTCTCCGAACTCCCGCCCCCGGGTCAGACAATTCCGGTCAATGCAATCCTTGTTCCAATGGAACCAACGATTACACCTACCTATACCCCGACCTGGACACCAACATGGACTCCGACTCCAACCCCCACGCTGATTGGTCCTGATTATGGATGGGTCTCTATTAATTCGGTCCCGTCCGGTGCAGAGGTGACATTTGATGGGACATACCAGGGATCTGCTCCGGCTCTCGTCAAAGTGTACTCAACCGGCACCCCTTCACACCAGATCCTCGTCAGAATGACCGGGTATTATGACTGGACCTCTTCCATGAGAGATAACCCGCTTCCGGATCAAACCATTCCTATCACGGCAACTTTGGTCCCCAAGGCCCAGTATGGAAGTATCCGGGTGACATCAAACCCGACGAAAAGTATTGCAATTCTTGATGGAGGAAACCAGGATCTCACCCCCTGCACCTTCTATGACCTGATGCCCGGGCTTCATACAATAAAAGTTATCAAAGACGGATACCAGCCATTCACTTCCCAGATTCAGGTAAATGCCGGATCGCAGTCACAAATTCAGGCTCAACTGAATCAGATTACCCAGACCGGAACACTGTATGTCTCCAGCACTCCTTCCGGTGCAGACATCCAGCTTGATGGTGTGTACTATGGTCAGACACCGTATACCCTCTCTGCATCTGCCGGCAGCCATACCGTTCAGCTCAGGCTGGCAGGATATAATACCTGGAAGTCTGGTGTAACCATATCTGCAGGGCAGCAAAACCAGATCTCAGCCAGTCTGGAACGCCAGGGACCCCAGTATGGATCGATTCAGGTTGCAAGCATGCCCGGATCCTCACAGGTATTCCTGAATGATAATTATGAAGGAAAGACTCCTGATACCGGATACCTGGATCTCCCCATGCTTCGTCCGGGGACATACACAATCAGGATAAGTCACCCCCAGAACCAGGATTACCAGGGAACCGTTGCGGTTACGGCAGGACAGGTCAGTACTGTGAATGTTGCATTACAGGCGGCTCCAGTACCAACAAGCATCAACGGGACCCTTATGGTAAACTCAAATCCCTCTGGTGCAGCAATATTCCTTGATAATCTGTTTAAAGGAATTACTCCCCTGACCCTTCCATCAGTTCCCCCCGGTGACCATACCCTGACCCTCCGAATAAACGGATACAATGATGCAGTCAGGCCAATCACCATAACCGGTGGAAATACTACGGATGTTATGATTGACCTGGTACCGACTGCACCACAAACTGAGGAACCGACCCAGACCCCGGTACCAACACCAACAAAAGCGCCATCGCCATTGTTCGCACTCTGTGCCGGTATCAGTCTTGCAGCGGTATTTGTTCTGATACAAAGGCGGTCTAACCGGTGAGAAGAACTATCTCTTTTTTTGCGGAAAGTACTATGGTGCAACATCCGGTCACTCTTCTGTGTCTCTTCATCATCCTGCTTGGATCAGCGAGTATGGTTCTGGCAGATACAGAGACTAATGCCGGAGAGAACTCATCACCCGTTATTTTTTCCTTTTCTGCTGCAAGTCCGGTGAAAGAAGACCTGATTAATTTCACTCTCAATTCGACCAGCCAGTACACAAAAAATGAGTCAATTGAAGCGTATTATAATAACATCAGTGAGGAGGCCGATACAAGTCTCCCGAAATTGGTAATTTTAGGGATACCCATGGAATGCCATTTCTGTTAGAGAGTCCCTGCTATCAAACTCACGGAGTAATCAGATCCAATTCTCCTTCGCCACGAACAATGTCATACACCACGTGGAACCGGTCCGGAGAATAGGATCTGACATACTGGTATTCAACTTTTTCAGCCGGAAATGATCGGAGTGTATCCAGATATTCATCTTCACGGCTTACCAGGGCATACAGGTGTATCATACCACCCGGTTTTGTCATCCTGAACGCTGCCGTAAGAAACGGTATCGAATGGAGGGGCAGGTTCATGATAATCCGGTCTGCAGGGTTCGTAATGATATCAGGGAGGTTGATGGCATCCGAAAGGATGGGAACGACATTGGTCAGATGATTCCGTGCAATATTTCTGACCATCAGAATGACCGCTTCAGGGTTGATATCGCCGGCATACACAACCGAGGCTTTTCCTGCAAGGGTGATCGCAAAAGGCCCGACACCGGCAAACATGTCAACGACTCGTTCACCGTCATGCATCAGCGAGAGAATGCGCTGGCGTTCACCGGAAAGACGTGCAGAAAAGTACGCGAGAGCGAGATCAATGGAAAAATGGTGACCATATTCAATATATTCGGTTGCCGTGGTATCTTTTCCGGCAAGGACTTTGAACTTTTTTGTCCGGAACGGCCCTTCAACCGCACTCTCTGCAAACAGAACGGTATGGTAGGTCTTTTTCGACGCAAGGATATCAGCAGCACCTGACGGATCATCATCCTGCATGATGGCAATTCCGCCCACCTGTTCAAACCGTGGCAGCTCTTTTTTCTCCGGAACACAGGCAAATTCCTGACAAACCGCTCCCTCAATAGATCTGACAACCGGGATGAGCAGATAATCCCCTTCAGACCGAATCCGGCACAGCCGGTCAAGAAGTCCCTCCTCCAGAAGCCTTTTTCGGGTCTCTTCCCCTTCTGACCGGTGCACCTTAAGACACCAGCGTTTTGTCAGCATCCCTCATGTGTTATGGCCGGGCCGGTATAACAGGTATGCATGGATGAGTACCTCCGCAGACTGCGTGATGGAACACTGAAATTATATGCGCTGGAAAAAGAACTTGCACCGGATGATGCTGTCACTATCCGCCGGAAATATATTGAAGAAGAGACCGGAGTGCCGCTTGACCGGATTGGTGACTGTTCCATATCCCTTGAATCGGTGGTAAAGAAGAACTGTGAGAATATGATCGGGACAATCCAGGTACCACTCGGGGTAGCAGGACCCATCAGGATAAAGGGAGAGTATGCAGACGGAACGATGTACCTCCCGCTTGCAACAACCGAAGGGGCACTCATTGCATCAGTAAACCGGGGATGCAGCCTGATTACCGCAGCAGGAGGGGCTGATGTCAGGATACTAAAGGACGGTATGACCCGGGCACCGGTTTTTGCAACTGACAGCGTTGTCCATGCAAAGACCATGTGTGACTGGATACGTTCTCACGAACCTGATATCAGGGCAGAGGCAGAGGCAACCACCCGGTTCGGGAAACTTACCAGTATTGAAATGACCACAGCCGGAACATCGGTTTTTGTCAGATTCTCCTTTTTTACCGGCGATGCAATGGGCATGAATATGGTTACCATCGCATCAGCAAAAGCAGCAGACCTTATCTGCCGGGAGACCGGGGCACGCCTTATTGCCCTTTCAGGGAACTGGTGCACTGACAAAAAGCCGGCAGCGGTGAATGTCGTCATGGGAAGGGGAAAGACCGTGAGTGCAGGAGTTTTGCTCTCCCAGGATCTGATAAGCAAGGTGCTGAAGACCGATGCATCATCCCTGCTTGAGGTCAATACCAGAAAGAACCTGGTTGGATCGGCCCGTGCAGGTTCATTCGGGTTCAATGCTCATGCGGCGAATATTGTCGCAGCGATGTTTATTGCCTGCGGACAGGATCCTGCCCATGTGGTGGAGGGATCACTCTGTCTGACAACCGTAGATCCTGCTCCGGAGGGAGTCTATGTTTCAGTCACGCTTCCGGCTCTTCCGGTCGGGACCGTCGGGGGAGGAACCAGTGTTGAAACCCAGGCAGAGTGCCTGCGGATGCTTGGTGTTTCCGGCAGTGGTGATCCGCCCGGTTCACATGCCAGAAAGTTGGCTGAGATCATCGCCTCAGGCGTTCTTGCCGGAGAATTATCCCTGCTTGGTGCCCTCGCAGCACAGCACCTTGCCCGTGCCCACAGCACTCTGGGACGATAACCGATATAAACCTCTTTCTCAGCAACTCTTTCTTTTCGTATGGTACACTCTATCGTATGACATGTAACGGGTGTATCAGACAACCTGCTTTATACAGGGTTTTTCTGTTTGCTCTTCTCATTGGGGGACTTCTTCTCTGCACAATTCCGACGGTAAGTGCGGATTTTCCTGAGACTCACTCATGGAACCCATACGAAGGATGGGACATTGAATTATCATCAGTTGCCGGAATCGGTCTGTTTCCAACCGTAGAAGTTGACTGGACACCAAAACCGACCGCAGGACCGCTCCCAAAAGTATCCAGCGACACCTGGGTAAAAATGGCCTACTATCCGCCTGGAACTGAGGCAGGACAACCCGCGATCCTTGCAGGATATGTGGGTGGCAGGAACTACAATGCAGAGGTTACCATCACCGGCAAGATGAAGGTCGATGATGAATTTCATGATATTGTAACCACAAAGGCCCAGGAGAACGGGATTTTTGTCTGGGCAGTTCCTGATGAACTTGAAACAGTCCCTTACTTCCAGGCTGTCGCGAAAGTAAGTGGAACAATAGCAAAATCAGAGATTGTCCAGACCAGCGGGCTTTCCGGGTATGTCCCGGCTGAATCAACCGTACCTGCATCAACACCACCAGCATCAGGACCAATCATTGCTGCAGCAACACAGGCACCTGCACCGGCATCAGACCTTCCAGTCATTACCAGTATGACCCTCTCGGCCAATAACCTCCGCCCGACTGTGGGATCAGATGTAGAGTTGATGGGCCGGCTTGTTGACAGTTCAGGAAAAGGAGTGCCAGGAGTCAGTATCACCATAGAGGTCCCTGATTACGGAACTGATTTTCTCCCGCTGCTTACCACTTCAACCGATGGTGACGGGCGCTTCTCAGCAACCATCAGCACCTGGGAAGGCGGAGGCGTTCCGGT
>CAZEWE010000018.1:21729-25176 GCA_964515765.1 uncultured Methanospirillum sp.
TTTTTTTACGGATTCAAAAATCCAACATCCGGGAATGGCACCGTCTGGTCCATAAGCAGAAAGACAATCTGGGGGACAAAGAGCAGGATAACAACCAGAACCCGGAGTGGTGCATGTTCTATCTTCCGGTAGGCGTATATCGTAACTGCCAGCAGGATGACCATCGCCAGGATCCACATGTACGTATATGGGGCAGCTTTTCCCAGACTTATGGTAAGCACTGCATAGCTGACCAGTGAGGTAAAAGCCATGGTTCCGCATACGAGTGCAACAATCGCGAAGAATATCTCAACAATTAACAGCGTTCTGTTCCGGGCAGTCACGATGAATCATTCCCACTCCTGACATAAAAAAATTGTGAAGGACAGTACAGTTTACCCCATGATATTTGAGCTGACTTTGATAACTTTGGCTTCAACCTCAGCCTGCCGTTCACCGGATGAGAGTTTTTGGAAATTATCCGGTGTCATCTGCAGAGACAACGTTCTTTTTACCGTAGTTGAAGTTCGTTTTTCCACGGTCCCGACGGGGATATTTTCGTGAGTAAACCGGTACTCAGGGAGATCCTTTGGAGTACTGACAAGAGCCATGACTTCAACATCGTATGCATTGTTGCCCCCGGCATTCTCAATATCCAGGCTGACCTCGTAAGTGATGGTGTTCGTTTCAGGTGAAACACTCCCCTGCTGGATGGTTGGCACGATAGTGAGTTCAGGAGGAGCATAACTGCTGCATCCGGCACACAGGATAAAACCTGCAACCAGAATAAAGATTGATACCAATAGGATTTTTTTCATGATTCCCGCCCCAGTTCTGTAATTTTTACTTCAGCTTCAGCCAGCCGGTCCTCACACTGTCTGACCATCACCATCCCCTGTTCATACAGGGTAATCATCTCATCAAGACTGGTGTTGCTGTCTTCCATCTTTCGTACGATATCTTTTAACTCGCCTATCAGTTCTTCATACTTTTTTGTCATGGTACACCTGTGTTATCGCTGCATCTGCTGCTCCATCAATAAGACGTATCGTCACCGTCTCGCCAGGAGTAAGATCTGCGCATGATCTGATCACGTTTCCTGCAGAACTGACCATGCAGTACCCTGCCTGAAATATTGCTTCAGGACCCCGTGCCTTGAGAATGGCTGACAATGATGTCAGTTCTGCACGCTCTGCCTGAAGCCGCACAAGAACTGCACAGGAGAGACGTCCTTTCATTTCAGCAAGGAATGCTTTCCGTTCCGGAAGTTCGCGTTTCAGGAACACCAGAGGGTTTCTTCCCTCAAGCCGGCCACGATACTCGGCAAGTCTGGAGTGTGCCCGGTCTTTTACACCCTGTGCACCCCGAACCATCCGGTCGGTCAGATCTGCAAGAGCTTCCTGCCGTATCCTTACTTCACGCAGTAACCGGGGAGAGGAGAGGCGATCTCTGATTCCGTTCAGGTCTTCCTCTGCTGATTCAAGCCGGTTCATGAGCTGGAGGAACATACGCTTCTTCATATGCATGAGAGCATCGAGCTCGCTCTCCCGGTCAGGTACACATTGCTCTGCTGCATGAGAGGGAGTAGAGGCACTCACATCAGCGGCAAGGTCGGCAAGGGTGATGTCCACTTCATGACCGATAGCAGCGATTACCGGAACAGGGCAGGTGACGATGGCTTCTACCACACAGGGGTGATTGAATGCAAACAGATCCTCATAACTCCCTCCTCCCCGGCCGACGATGAGAACGTCCACCATATCCTGCACCCTGATGATTGCCCGGGCGATCTCCTCATGAGCGGAAATCCCCTGCACTGTGGTTGAGGACAGAATAATCTCAGCAGGAAACCGCTTCGAGATGACATTCCTGATATCATGGATAACTGCTCCTGTCGACGAGGTGACCACCCCTATTCTGACCGGATACTTCGGCGGAGTGCGTTTTCGTTCAGGACTGAACCATCCTTTCGCAGCCATCTCACGTCTCCACCCCTCGATAAGAAGTGCCCGCTCCCCGGCACCTGATGGCCTCATCTGGGTTATCTGAAAAGAGTACCGGCCACCAGGTTCATAATGAGAGATAGAGCCGTAGGCACGGACCTCCATCCCGTCATCAGGTGTAAAATCCAGGTATCGTGCGGCACTTTTCCATATGGTGCATGAAACAACCGACTCCTTTCCTGCCACCTGTTCTGAGAGGGAGAAATAGAGATGACCAGAGCTGTGTCTCTTAAAATTGGTAATCTCCCCGGTTATCCAGATATTCTGCAGGGCTTTATCCTCCAGGAGCCGGGTAATCATTCTGGAGACTTCTGAAACCCGGAGTGTCACGGGGCCCTCCTTTTTATTCCAGTTGTCGAGTGTTGCCTGGTCCATGATCACCTGATCGATTATCTTCATCCGGATAGATAATGTCTGGTAATGGATATTTCGTTCTCAAGTATGTTCTTTCATGATGCTACCCTTGAGGAGATCTTCCGTGCTTCTGGTACATCCGGAGCGGATTCCCTTGAGTTCTGGCTTGAAACACCGGACTTCTGGCTGAAAGGACTCTGCCTTGATGATCTGAAGAGCCAGGTAGCAGCCAGTCCCACCAGATCTCCCCTGTCAGTTCATGCCCCGGTACTGGACCTGAATCCCTGTTCTATTAATCCGGATGTCAGGGCGGTCTCGATCAGGTGGATAGAGCGATCGATAGAACTTGCAGAGCAAATAGGAGCATCTATCTGCACCATCCATCCAGGCAGGAGAACCGCCAGAAGGCCTCCAAGCATCACCGATTATCAGCGGCTCGGGCACATGCTTGACTGCATAGAAAGAATTGCAGACGAGGTCAGGGTGAAGATCGCCATTGAAAATATGGAGCCTGCGGTAAATGCCCTGCTGACAACTCCGGATGAAGTTACGAAAGTTCTTGATGAACGATCATGGCTCTATTTCACCTTTGATTATGCACATGCAATAAGGAGCGGAGTCCCTGTTGTCTCATCTTTTCTCGAGGGAGGAGGGGAGAGGATTGTAAATATTCATCTTTCCGGAGGAGAAAATGGACGGATGCATGGTCCTGTCAGTGAAGATGAAAAGGCAATTCCTTTCCTTACAGAACTCAGGAAAAAAAAGTATGACGGGCAGATAACCCTGGAGATAAATGACCTGGTTCTGCCCGGAGAATTGTCATACCAGGAAAAAATTTCCTTCATGAAAGATGAGATAACCTGGGTAAAACACGCGTTCGGAGAAGTTTAAAACCTGCTCATAATACGATCTGATCTGGCCCTGGCAATCATACAACCATTCCAGGTGTATGCGTTTCATGCTGATACCAGAGGTATCTTTTTGTCCCTGCTTACAAAATCATGTAGGAACAGTGAGACAGAGGTATCATCTATCAGGTCATACCTCTCGTACCACAATTGTCTATGCCGTATTCCGGCGTGATCGCTGAATGATAGAATACTACCTTTAC
>CAZEWE010000019.1:0-8659 GCA_964515765.1 uncultured Methanospirillum sp.
TGATAAAGCCGGTCCCTATCAGTTCGTGGGCCAGAACAACTGACTCGGTGTGATAAACCGGAGGGAGATGATCAACTTCCGGGCCGGTAACCATCTTCGCATTTTTTACGGCCCCAATGAAGTGAATAATACCTGCCTTGATCTCATTTTCTTTGACAAATGCATGAATGGTCTGTATCGGTTCTTCGCCATGCTCAATGTGGAGGTAGAAGATCCGTCCACAGGTTCCGGACGTGTATTTCATTGATAATAATTTTGCATGAGATAATTTTAGTTCACTGGTTCATGGTGGGATCATTTCCCTTGCATGATACCATCATCATGATACTCCCGCCGGGTGTAGGAGTATTTATCTGATATCCCTCCCTGAAGGACGATATAATACCATTCATACAGAGTATTCCAAAACCCGAACTCATGGTACCGCCGGAAATCAAACCCGACTTTCATATCAGGAGCGAATTTCACTTTTCCCATCTTCCGCATCCGGACAGCAATCTCCAGGTCATCTCCGGCATCCATGATCCGGTACATACCTGCTTTCAGGAGGGCATCTTTCCGGAAAGCCGTATTGCATCCCAGCGTGTAATAGTATAGTTTTGAGTGAGCCCCGAATTTTATAAGCCCGTTAAAAAGAAGGGCATACCGTTTGTTGATGTCATTCCTTTCAATCGGTGTGACCGGGCCAAAGGAGAGAACAACACCAGGATCTGATAAAGATCTGACGGCATGCTCAACCCAGTCAGATGCCACAATACTATCTGCATCGGTTGTCGCAACCAGGTTGGATCGGGCACGACGAAACCCATCATTTCTTGCCCCTGCGACCCGGTCAGACTCCTGAACAAAGACCATGTCAGCATAATCCCGGGCAATCTCACATGTTTTATCATGCGAACCGCCATCTACGACAATAAGCTCGTAGTCATCACGCGGGATTGTCTGATGTGATAATGCTTCAAGGCTTCTTTTTATTCTTTTCTCTTCATTATATGCAGGAATTACAACAGATATCATGATATCATTTTCATGCTGGCGTACGAAAACTCCAATACCATCATATACTGCTACCCTCTTACATAGAAGGTTTATTCAAGACAGGTATTCATGCCACTTCCGGCAGGTATCAGGATCAGGAGAACGACGTGAAACTTTCATCCCGTGGGTTGTTTGCAATATCACTGTTATTCAGTTTATCTGTAATCATCATCGTATTTGGAGCCACGTTCACCGAAGAGACGATTGGATATATTCTCTCATTTAATCTCCTCTTTCTCATTCTGGCCATCGGCTTTCGTATTCTGGCCCTTGCACTCTGGGGGCTTCGGATTGTCCTCATGTCCCGATCACTCGGGTATCATGTCGGATTTTTTTACTCACTGAACATGGTCCTTGCAGGATTGCTGGCTGGAACAATAACTCCCGGTCAGGCTGGAGGAGAACCGGTCAGGGTCCATGAACTCTACCGGGCTGGTGTGAAGGTAGGAGATGCGACTGCGATAGTGATTATGGAGCGGGTATTGGATGGCATAATCCTGACCGGGATGGGCGCCATTATCATGTTGATGACACGGGAGATCTGGAGCACATTCAGCACCAGTCTTATCATCCTCATCATCGCGGCCTGGGTTTTTCTTCTTAGCTTCCTTTTCATACCTTTCCTTGCCATGCGGTACCCGGTCCCCATGAAATGTCTCATTCTTCGCCTTGTATCATGGATTACGAATAAAATATCGCACACCCGCCTCTCATCATCAAAGATCTGTGCCTGTGCAGATCATGAGATTGATAACTTTTTTACCTGTTTTACGCGGTTTGCAGGACCGGCTCGATGGGGCCTCCTTGCCGGAGGTTGTGCAACGGGATTTTTCTGGATCACTGAATTTATGGTAGCATCTGTTATCCTGATGGGGCTTGGACTTGATCCATTTATCATTCTCTCATTTTTCTTTCAGATTCTCATTGCCATCATCATGATGATTCCGACAACTCCCGGATCATCAGGCATTACTGAACTCTCCACCTCGTCCCTGTACGCACTTATCGTTCCGGCAGGTATGCTTGGAATTTTTGTTCTGCTCTGGCGGTTTGTGACATTTTACCTGAATATCATCCTTGGAGTTATTGCAGGGATGTGTATTGTGCACCGGGAGATTTCCTGCAGAACAGAAGATCCAGTAGAGATTGAGTCAGACAAATCACAAAGGGACGAAGAAAAGAGGTGATGGAGAGGGTTAAATGCGGTTTACTGCTGCAGTAACTGATCCGGTGCAGTTTGCTGCAGGGTAAGCAACCTTTTCCCACCGGTCGAGAACCTCTGATCCTTCTATGAAAGCAAGATCATGACGTTTTGCATATCGTATTGCATCTTCTTTTGACAAGGCATATCCCGAATCATCATCAAGCATTTCACAGATGGTGATGCTTGGGATGATCCCCGACATCTCTGCCATGGCAACGGAGAGCTCAGTCTGACCATGACGCTGGGACAGGAGATGTTCTGCTGCGATGAGAACCGGCATATGACCGGGTGTTCTGAACTGGTCTTTGAATGATGACGGCTCTCCGTTCATCACCGCCTGAACTACTTCAGATAATGCATTCACGGTTTTCGTCCGGTCACGGTCAGTAATTCCGGTGAATGTATCCCGATGGTTGACCCAGAGTGAGAACGAGGAATTATTGGACGGGTCGTAGGGGATGTCACCCAGTTTTTCAACCATGGCACAGTTACGGAGCACTTCACGGGCAAAGGGAAGACCAAGTTTTTTTGCTGCCAGGAAGGGAATCGCTGTGCAGATAAGGCCACCGGCATCGTTTCGCATACGGCAGATGTCACGGGGAGTCATCAGATCAGACCGCATGGCAAAATCGGTCTCACGTTCACGGTCATCAAAATCATACAGCAGGACCATCTCACCCTGCCTGAGTGCGGTAAATGCGTCTTTTGTCATAATGTCACCTCTATTGTTACTTCATCACCATCTTTCAATGAGAATCGTTTTCGAAGGCCTTCCGGAGAGACAACTTCGATGAGTTCTTCCGGATAATGAGTCCGTCCGGGAATGATAATACCACAAGGAACATCCCTGATATAACAGGGAAGACACCGGACATCACCAAAGGTCCGGCCTTCAGACTCAAATCCCTGCACAACCTTCCAGTCTGCACTTGAAAGACGCTTTCTCTGCCGGGCTGCTCCAGGAAGAAGCCGGATATTTAATGTGCCGGGAAATGGGGTAAACCCAAGTAACCCCTGGAACTGGTCAGTGTAGGGACGCAGGCTCATGTAATATGCTCCCTCGCCAAGGCCTGACTGAACAGTTCCATTCATCATCAGGGATTTTTCCTGACGCCCAAACAAGCGGTAATAGTCGCAGTATTCCTGCCGGAGAGCATCTTCCCCGCCATGCGTAATGGTCACCTGCTGACCGTCAGTACCTAAAACCCTGCTGATGAAACTCTGCTGCTCAAGCGAGCGCAATCTTCGGGATGCCGTCTGGGGACTGAATCCGAGTTCAGAACCAAGGCTTATCGTTTTGAGGAAAACCGGAGTATTCAGACCGCCCATGAGGGCAATCCGTTTCAGACATTCCAGATCCTCCGGAGTAACCATAATATCATATGTGGGATGGATCCTATTAATGTGTTTCCATATATGGAGATCGTATCATATGTGGTATGATCCCGGATATTATCCCGGAGTTGCAATCAGACATCTTGACATACATCCCTATCATATACCATTATCCATACCCAGTAGTATGAGGTGTTTCCCCAGATCGGCCAATAGGAAACGATATTGGGGATCTATCGAAAATCCCGGGGATAATGACCAGTTCCATAACACATTTCCTCTCATTCATTACCATGCCTGAATCTTATTCAAAAACGGATACCTGCAACCGATGTGGCCATTGCTGCAGTTACATGGGAGATGTTTTTGGTATCATGGAGCAGAGCGGACCGTTTGAATATCGTATCCAGTACCTGATCACCGGAGTTCAGCAGGTTGTAACCATTGACCAGGACAAAGAGAAAATTTTTTCCTCTACCACTATACTTGACAAACGACCACTTGCCTGTCCATTCCTCCGGTTTGATGATAAAAGCCTTGCCATGTGTACGGTCCATCAGACAAGGCCTGACCTTTGTCGCATATATCTGTGTGAGGGATGCAAAAAGGAATGAAAATTCTCATAAATTATTGGTACCTCGGATTAAATCCGGGCTTTTTTTGTTAACCATCCATTCGCACATCATCTGATTTGAAGAATCTGGATCTTTTTCACTACCAATAAAAACAAATCAAACATATCTCCTCTCACCAGGTGACCAGATGGCGGTGTCAAATTACAAACGGTTATTTACGTTGTTTCATGGGTATAGACGCTGGTTTCTTCTTTCAATCGGCCTGAATATTATTTTTGCTGCCGGCGCCCTTGCCATACCTGCACTCAGTGCAGCACTCATCGACTATGGAATCCTCGAAAAAAATTTCGGAAATGTCCTCGATATCGGTTTTCTGATGCTAATTGCCGCTCTCATTGCAGGGGTATGTCAGATAGCGAATGCATCCATCGCCGTCTGGGCATCTGAATACTGTACCCACATCCTGCGAAAACAGACATTTGAGAAGATCCAGACACTCTCTTTTGGAAATATTGACCGGTTCAGGGCCAGTGATCTCCTGGTCAGGCTTACCACCGACATTATGAATGTAAAAACTGCGGTTTTGCAGACAATTATGAACCTGATGCAGGCACCCCTTCTTCTGGTCGGGACTATTGTAATCCTATACTATACTGCACCGAGCCTGATGTGGATCATGGTTTTGCTTCTCATCGCCTTTACCATCAGCCTTATTGTCTACTTCATCATCGTTGAACCACAGTTCAGCAAAAAACAGGAAAAAATAGACGGAGTTAATAAAGCCCTCAGGGAGACTTTGACCGGAATCAGAGTCGTAAAAGCATTTGTACGGCAGGAGTACGAGATTGACAAGTACCGGAAAGCAACAGAAGAACTCAGGATGACCGCACTCCGTCCCCAGCATGTCATGGCATATCTGATGCCAACCGTCATCGCCATTTCATTTCTGGGTTTTGGAGCGGTCTATTACTTCGGAGGAGTGGAAGCTCTCTCGAAAACCGGACTTCAGATTGGAAACGTAACCTCAGCTGCCCAGTACATTCTGATCCTGATGATGCCACTTCTGATAATCGCAATCGTGCTGCCATTTATCACCCAGGCAAATTCATCCCTGACCAGGATATTTGAAATCCTTGACGCGACACCTGAAATATGTGACCCACCTCACCCGGTCCCAATAAACCCCTCCGACATGAAAGGTCGGATTGTATTTGATGATGTCTCATTTGCCTACCGGAACGAGAGAGGTGAACCTGAAGGCGAGGTACTTCATGACATCAATCTGATTGCTGAACCTGGAGAAACGATTGGATTTCTTGGTGCGACCGGGTGTGGAAAAACCTCCCTCATCTCACTTATACCACGATTTTATGATGTAACGAAAGGAAAAGTCACCATCGATGGCATTGATGTCCGTGAGATGTCCCAAAAGACTCTTCGAAGCCTTATCGCCATGTGCCTGCAGGAACCAGTCCTGTTTTCTGGAACCATCAGGGAATCTGTTACCTTTGGAAGTCCGGATATGACTGACGATGAGATGCTTATTGCTTCAGAGGCTGCCGATGCTCACGGGTTTGTCATGAATATTCCGGAAGAGTATGACGGAAAGGTAGCCAGGAGAGGAGCAAACTTCTCCGGCGGGCAACGGCAACGGTTGTCCATCGCCCGTGCTCTTGCTGTCAGGCCAAAGATACTCATCCTTGATGACAGTACCAGTGCCTGTGATGTCGCTACCGAGGCCAGGATCCAGGATGCAATTAATCACAACATGAGGGATGCAACGAAATTCATTGTTGCCCAGCGGATATCTTCTGTTATCACCGCAGACCGGATAGTCCTGATGGATCAGGGCAGGATTATCGCAACCGGGACACATGCAGAATTACTGGCAGAAAATTCCCTGTACCAGGAGATTTATGAGTCACAACTGGGAGCAGGACTTCATTCAGGAGGGATCGTATGACCGCAAAAGAGGAGGCACCAGCGGGTATAAAGCAGGGGAACCTTGGAGAGATGAAAGTGACCATAATGCGGTTACTCTCATATCTGACGATATACAAATTCAGACTCGCTGGTGCCATAATACTCATGGTTGGGTTCGCATGTGCCATGGGTATCCTCCCGACCCTCATGGGAGCAGCAACCGATATAATCGCCGGGAATGGATCACTCGAAGAACTGCAGCAAATACTCATATTCTTTGTCCTCGATGCTGCAGCGGTATGGATATGTGGTCATATCGCCCAGCGTCTCCTTTCAGATATCTCACAGGATGCTCTGTATCAATTGAGAAATGATCTCTTCACCCATATGCAGACGTTATCTCTTGGGTTCTTTGACCGGCAGCCGATCGGCGAACTCATGAGCAGGCTCTCTAATGATACCGATGTGATAGATCAGTTCTTCTCAAATGGCATTCAGCAGGTCCTCCAGTCGGTTACCACCGTCATCGTCCTGACCGTAATTATGGTCTTTATCGATCCATTCATGACTCTTCTGGTTTACCTTGCGGTTATTGGCCTTATCTGGATATCAGGTGCCATCGCCAGGATCTCCGGACCGGCATTTGAGCATATGCAGGATCAGCTTGGGGAATTAAACGGTTATGCAGAAGAACGACTTGCCGGACAAAAGGTGACTATTGCATACCGTCAGGAGGAATCATCGACCATTGGGTTTTTATCATTGTCAGAACATGTTGCAAGAATCGGAGGGAAAGCAGAATTTGTTGCTCTTACATCCATGCCTGCAACCACCATCATTGCAAATCTGCAGATGATCCTGCTCCTTGTCGTCGGTGGTGCAATGGTCATTGACGGGGAGATCAAACTTGGTGAAATGGTTGCATTTCTGGGTCTCTCATCAAGTATATCCTCACCTCTCTCACAGATCTTCTCAGAATATGCTCTTATCATGAATGCTATCGCAGGAGCATCACGGGTGTTTAGAATTCTGGATGAGAAACCGGTTGTTGCTGATAATCCGGATGCACAGCCAATGCCCCCGATTACCGGAGACGTAGTTTTTCAGAATGTTGATTTTGCCTATGTACCTGGCAGAACAGTCTTACGGAATAACAGTTTTCATGCCCTGCCCGGTCAGGTTTTCGGGCTGTGCGGTCCGACTGGTGCCGGGAAAAGTACTATTATCAACATTCTGACCAGGTATTATGATATTGTATCCGGTTCAATCAGGGTTGATGGAGTTGGTATTGATACCGTCAAGCAGGACAGCCTCCGGAGTCAGATTGCCCAGGTCCTGCAGGAACCATTCCTCTTCTCCGGAACAATTATGGAAAACCTCCGGTATGCACGGGAAGGAGCTACCGATGATGAGTGCATCAAAGCGGCAGAACAGGCCGGGGCATATGAATTTATCATGGCTCAACCCGATGGTTTTCACACATTTTTGACAGACGGAGGAGCGAATCTTTCTCAGGGACAAAAACAGATGCTTACCATCGCCCGTGCCATGGTCGCCCATCCCCATATGCTTATCCTTGATGAAGCGACCAGCAATGTTGATACACGGACAGAGAAACTCATCCAGAATGGTCTTTTACATCTGCAGGAAGGAAGAACATCGTTTATTATTGCTCACCGGCTCTCCACCATCCGGCATGCAGATTGTATTCTGGTTATTAATCAGGGAGAGATCATCGAGCGGGGAACTCATCCTGAACTGATGGATAAGAAAGGGTTTTACTACTCCCTTTACATGAGCCAGTTCAGGGGGAAATTGAGCAGTATCACCGGAGTATCCTGATTTTCTCCTCCTTTTTGCCATATACAATTTTTTCACTCATCATCCCTTTTTTTCTGCCAGAATGGGATCACTCCAAAAAATGGTTTGTTACTGATCAGAGGAACTATCAAAACCACTTTGGATCTGAACCAGTTTTTTCAGAGGAACAGAGGGATTATGATACCTTCGTTTCGTT
Source organism: uncultured Methanospirillum sp. (assembly GCA_964515765.1). Classification (GTDB taxonomy): domain Archaea; phylum Halobacteriota; class Methanomicrobia; order Methanomicrobiales; family Methanospirillaceae; genus Methanospirillum. The sequence continues at coordinate 8,093 of CAZEWE010000019.1, forward strand.
CTGTGTTTCTCTTCCAGCTGAATCGCCTCCTTGGGGCAGAGATTGATGCAGGCCAGACAAAAGAGACAGTGATGCTGCCACACCGGTCGTTCACCCAGTATTCTGATATTTTCAGCAGGACAGACCTTCCGACATATCCCACATCCATTACAGGTATCATCCACATGAAAACGATTGTCAATTTCAGGAAGACTCCTGATAAATCGTGGATAGAGCAAGTAGTGCAGCATCTGACTCATCAATGGAAATTGTGGCATCTCTTTCTTTTCTGACTGAATGGAGCTCGCGATAACAGCAAGCTGGTGCTCAGCATCGGCAAGTATTTCTTTTTGAGTTTTTTCATCCGGAGCTCCACCATAGGGGATATAATTATCAACCATCCGGATCATCCACCCTGCCTGAAGAGAAGAACCATTTTCTTTCAGCAGGGTATCAAGTTGGATCAGTGCATATCTTCCGACACCTCCCGCTGTTGCAACGGCAAATATATAGGGGACATGTGAAAGGGAAATCCGTGGAATGAATTCAGCAAGTATAAGTGGAACACCACTGTAATTTACAGGGAAG
>CAZEWE010000019.1:8759-24930 GCA_964515765.1 uncultured Methanospirillum sp.
CCGTGGAATGAATTCAGCAAGTATAAGTGGAACACCACTGTAATTTACAGGGAAGACAAAACCAACCTTTTGGTTATCAGGAATCACCGGTCCGGCCTTTTTCATCCGGATAGGAATCGACTCGATGACAGTATTACCCAGTTTTTGTGCAAGAGACTCTGCTGCTGCAAGAGAATTCCCGGTACCTGTAAAAACATATAAAGTAGTTGTCATACGTGGGTAATACACGGGAGAACATAAAAAGGTACTGGGAGTTCCTTCGAAATGCATATCTCAAAAATTAGATAAATATGAAAACCAACTTAGCTGTAATTCTGGTCCTGATATGATCTCTGTTTTGTACGTTGATGACGAACCTGATCTCCTCGACATTACAAGACTGTTTCTAGAAAAAACCAGGGAGTTTATCGTCTATACGTCCCAGACCGTGGATGAAGGATTTCAGATTCTCCGTGAACATCCAATTGATGTTATCGTCTCTGATTACCAGATGCCGGAGAAAGACGGAATAGAATTTCTCAAAACATTTCGCTCCATCCCGGATAAACGCCCGTTTATTCTCTTTACCGGCCGCGGCAGAGAGGAGATTGTCATTGAGGCAATCAATAGCGGAGCTGATTTTTACCTGCAGAAGGGAGGCGATGTACGGGCACAATTTGCAGAACTTGCTCTCAAGATCAGACAGGGAGCCGGGCGGTACCGGGCAGAACTGAACCTGGAGAGGAACCATGAAGACCTTCAGGCCGCATATGAAGAACTTGCCGCGTCAGAAGAGGAACTAAAAGCGAATTTCGAAGAACTTTCTGACAGTAGAAGGGCTCTGGCTGAAAGTGAGCGGAAATTATCAGACATCATTAATTTTCTTCCAGACCCGACATTTGCGATTGATAATAAGGGAATTATTCTCACCTGGAATAAGGCTATTGAAGAGATGACCGGTTTTCTTTCCAGGAATATGATAGGGAAGGGGAGTTATGAGTATGCCATTCCGTTTTATGGAGAACGGATTCCAATACTCATCGATTATATCCTGGCCGGCCTGCCGGATGTTGAAAGCAGATATGACAATATTTATCGGGACGGGAATAAAATCTCTGCCGAAACCGCATATCCAAAACATCAGGGAATACCCATGATTGCCTGGTGCATAGCAACACCCCTCTATGATGATTCAGGCGAGATAATCGGTGCAATAGAATCTATTCGTGATATCACCGGGCAGAAGGAGAACGAAGATAAATTAAAGAAGAATGAAGAGATTTATCGGAGTGTTATCGAGAATATCCAGGATGGGTACTACCGGAGTGATGCGAATGGGAATCTTATTCTTGCCAGCCCGAGTTTTGTCAGGCTGTTCGGATATGAATCACTTGATGAGGTCTTACACCGGCCAATAGCGGATGCATTTTATCATCATCCGGAAGATCGGTCAATTATTTTAAAGAAGATTCAGGAGACCGGGTCTCTCGTAAATGAGGAGATAACAGTCAGGAAAAAGAATGGAACTCCCTTTATAGTAGAAGTCTCAAGTCATTTTTATTATGATCATGAGGGAAATATCGCAGGCGTTGAAGGAATATTCAAGGATATTTCTATCAGAAAGCAGATTGAGATGGAACTCCGGGAAAAGGAAGAACATCTCGAAGCGATAATTGAGAATGCTCCTTTTGGTGTTCATAGGTATTCACTGCTGGAAGACAACCGGTTAATCGTTACCGGATCGAATAAGGCAGCAGATACTATTCTGGGGATTGATAATAAACGACTGATCGGTAGAACAATAGAAGAAGCATTTCCCGGATTGGTGAAAACAGATATTCCAGATCTGTACCGGCAGGTGGCCCGGACAGGAGAAAGGATCAGGAAAACACAGGTGTATGATGATGGGCAGAATATGAAGGGTGCACCATTTGAGATCACGGCATTTCAGACAGGAAAAAATACGATGGCAGTTTTTTTCCAGATAGTGCCGACAGATAAGCCATAAAAATTCTAGACCTTTAGACCTGGACCTCTCCACCCGTGACAGAAAAAGGCAGAATCGCCCTGCCATCTGATATGAAAAATAACCGGTGCGTTATCATAGCGGGAAGTAATTCTGAACTGATCTGGTACTTAAGAGTGATGATTGGATTGTCCGTATCATCACCAACAGAAAAAGATCTTTGAAGATCTTCTTTTTCTAAAACATGAATTACTTCTCCAGTATCCTTATCAAGAACTTCAACTTGCGTCAAAGTTAATTCATCTTCCACAAATCGTGAAGTTTCCAGACCATATGACAGGGTTAGCACATCGCCATTCTCTGCCATGGTAAGAGGAGTAGATACTGACACAGAAATGGTACGGATATCATGTTCATCTGGTACCGGGTCATGACGAGTCGAGGTAGCAAGAAGGATTCCAGCAATGATCATAGCAATGATGATAAATCCCAGACCAGTCAGATATACTACTTTTTTATTCATGCCTTCCTCCGGATGACGAAGTTACGATTGCACATGCCCTTTCATGAAACAGGCACAGAAAACGAATAATCGACAGACTATTATCCATCCCTTCCATAATGCATGGTGAATAACCCGACATACTCATCTCCATAACAGGTCGAATCAGAGCGAAGAGAGAATTCCGGTTCAAGAACCTCACTGAAGAGATCTAACCACTCAGTTCGAAGCATATGATAATCGGTTCTGATTCCTCTCGGTTCAGAGAGAATTGATACAACTTCAGTCATCAGGAATGAATCGATACAGTCAGTAACAACCTCAACCGGAGCATCATGAGCAAAAACAAAATCCATGATCCGCCCATATGACTGATACACCGAAACCGCAAGTTCCGGGGAATACATCTCCGGAGTATCATTATTCGCATCCAGTTCAAACAGAAGAAAGTGGTTTATCCATGGCTTTAACCTTGAGAGATGGATTCGTTTATCCTCTACCGGCATATGATGATAAGCAAGGGAACTCATCGCAATATCGTATTGACGATCAAACGACAACGAACAATCCTGAATCCGGGTATTATCAGTTGAAATAATCAGATCAGGAAAGGCTTTCCTCACCTTTTCTGTTGCCATGGAGATCATTGCCGGAGATGGATCAATGAGCAGAACCTCACTAATTTCCGGCACTTTTTTAGATTCCATGAGATGAGCCAAAAGACGGCAGGTAAGTGCACCATCTCCACATCCGATATCCATGAAACGAACCGGATGATCAAATTCCGGAATTGAATGAGAAAACTGCTGGATCATTTGTTGTCTGGCTGTTTCCATTACCGGAACCTGTGAGAAATGGATAAACGGACGGGGATCCTCAAAGGCTACCGCTGGTTTTTTCATCATTCCCTGATGACGCTGTAAAAATCCAAGGAGATATGTCGAAGAGTAGAGACCATCTTCTTCACAGAGTGTTCCAGCATGTAACCATTCTCCAGTCCGTTCATGGTGTCCCAAACAGGCAAGGATGGTTCCGATATAATAATAAAATGCTGACAGGAGGTTTTTTCGAATAAGGCTTTGATATTCTTCCGGTTTTGTCCCGGTTTGAAGAATTTCACGACCCAGACGAGTCCAGAGTTCTGTTTCCTGTTTTGAAAGGAAGAGCATATGTATATCCAATGAAATGAATGATTATCAGGGTATCTCTGCACTACACAGATTTTCTATACCCACCGCTACATATCCGGTGATTTCTCCAATTTCGTTCCGTAATGCCCGGGTATTCCAGGTGATAGTATGCAGACTTCCATTTTTTGCATGTATCTGTGTCTTCAAATTTGAGAAATGACTATCTTCAGAAATGATGTGAATAATTTCATTGGTTATTTTTTTCCGGTATAACGCATCTGGATACAGGGATTCCCATATCCACTTTGTTCCGATAACCTCATCGGCAGTATAGCCACTAATCTCTTCAGCAGCTTCATTCCAGATGACAATATTTGTGTCCTTGTCCAGAACCATGAGCCATACGAGAGCATTCTGAATGACACTCTCAAGGTATTGCATAACCGAATGCAACTCTTCCTGGGCTTTCTTCTGATCAGAAATATCCTCCAGGATCTCAACTGCACCCATGATCTCTCCATCTTCATTTCTGATTGGAGCTGCAGTAAAATAGAGCCATTTCCCATGCATTCCAAGAGAAGGGAAGAAATCAATCGCCTCATATGCACCGGGTATTAATTTTGATGGGGAGTATTTACCAGCGTACCATTTTTCAATCTGGTCAGGAGCATTGTCAACCAGCAGATCTGCAAGACATGGTCTCTCTTCCGGATAGAATGCCCGCCATTGCTGTGTAGATCCAATGACCTCCGGAGAGGGGATGCCACTATCCATGGAAAGTGCCAGGTTCCAGAAAAGAAGTTTGTGATCTTTATCTATCACGAACGCTGGAACCGGAGATTCATGAATGACTGCATTCAGTATGATCTCTTCTTTTTCCAGTTTCTGGTAGGCTTCTTTCTGCTTTGTGATATCCTCAAGGGTTTCAACTGCACCAATGATCTCTCCATCCTCATTCCTTATGGGGGCGGCAGTGAAATAGAGCCATTTCCCGGACTTCCCCATTCGGGGAAAATAGTCAACCGCTTCAAAGGCGTCTTTTACCAGATCGGATCTGGAATAGGTTCCCTTATACCATTCAGCAATTTTTTCCACCTGTTCATCAACGAGAAGATCTGCAAGGCAGGGTCGTTCGTTCAGATAAAAGGCCATCCAATGGGTTTTGGTTCCGATGACACTGCTGGAGGGAATCCCACTATACTCAGCAAGAGCCTCATTCCAATGAGTCACGATATGATCTTTATCGATAACAAACTGTGGTATGGGGTTTCCCTGAATAACCGCTTCAAGTTTTGTTTTACTTTCGGTAAGTTCTTTTTGTGCTTTCTGTTCATCCGTGATATCCCGTGCAACAATGGTAAACCCTGAAATATTATTCTCGTCATCCAGGCGGATTGACATTTTTGCACTATATGAACGAATCTCTCCTGAAACATTCATATCATAGGATATCTGCTCGGTTTTGCCTCCGGTCATCACCGTATGCATTGCGGTACCCAGAAGGTCAGCGAGGGCCGGCGGGAGGATCTCACGATAATGATGCCCGATAAACTGTTCGGGGGGAATGAAATATTGCCCGGCTTTTTCTTTATATGCATCAAGAAAAACACCATCCGGATCCAGGGTCAGGACCAGATCATCCATTGAAGCAAGCGTAGAACGAAGTTTCTCTTCACTATGACGGAGTGCCTTCTCACTTTGGGAGATTGCCAGGTATTGTTGTCGCAGTTCTTCCTCAGTTGCCAGGATCTCCTCATATGATGCACCCAGGTCCTCAGTTTTTCTTTCCAGTTCATTCAGAATTCGTTTCCGCTCAGATATGTCACGAATGATAGACAAAAGGAGATATGTTCCCTTTACTTCGATCCTGTTCAGGCTCACTTCAACATCAATGAATGTCCCATCAGTCCTTTTCATCTTCCATTCAAAAAACTGGGCCCTTCCTTCAAGAGCTTCATGGATGAGAAAACCGGCTTTATCCCTGGAAGAGGTACCATCATCTTGAAATTCAGGAGAGAGATCAACCGGACTCTTTCCGACGAAATATTCAATATCAGCCGCCAACATCTCTGCCGTGCGATGATTACATTCAATGATCCGGTCACCATCCATGACAAATATTGCATCCTGTGCTGCCTCAAAGAGAGTATGATAGAGTGTTTCACTGTAGATGAGATCCGATTCTGCTTTTCGCTGCCGGACAAGTTGTTCAATATTATTTTTCAGTTCAGCAAACTGAGACTGGGGTTCTCCTCCCTTTTGAAGATATAAATCAGCTCCTTCCTTCAGAGCTTCAATAACAATCTCTTCACGGCCCCTTCCGGTAAAAATGATAAAGGGAATCGTAATATTATCTCTTCGGACTGCCTTTAAAAATTCAATTCCATCCATTCCGGGCATCTGGTAATCAGATATAATGGCATCAAAAGACCCTGACGTAAGAAGCTTTAATCCTTCCAGAGCGGAAGTGGACGTAGTAACCTGCATATTCCCTGACCGGTGCAGAAACATTCTGCATATGTCAAGGAGCATCGGCTCGTCATCCACATAGAGTACTGATATCATACATGATTCCGGAATGTGAATGCATACCTGATATTGAGCAGATATACTCACATATAATCATTGACAAGGTTTAAAATAGATCCTTTCTCATCAAAAGGTTATTTAGCGCACCCCCAGATATATAATAATATTTGAATATTACATCAGATTCACTTTGTACCGAAACACTGAGTGTTCCAATCCAATCAGGTGATACTATGATATCATTTCGGATACTCAAGCCTATAAATATTATTGGATGGAGACGTATTGCCATTCTTTGTTTCTGAAAAATCTATGATGGACAAAAACCAGGAGATTTTAGTAGAATGGTTGGATTTCTCTCATTAGATAAAGGAAAAGCAGCAGGCAATAACACAATTCCCAATGCCTGTATGAGACTTGCATCGCTTCTGATGCGAGGAGACTTAGGTCTTGCAATTGCTGATATCGTGCTCACATACTCACCCAAAGACCTGAAACAGATGAAGGTGAATTTTTCCGGTAAAATAGATTCACTATCACCCGATTATAAAAAGGAGCTTGAGGAGACGATTGCTGTATTTCTTGACGGAACATACCAGAACATCCGACTCATGAACCAACAGGGTTCTTTTGCAACGATTCAGGAACCTGTTTCAGATCAAGCGAAAGATTACTGGGAAATGGTTGCTGACCAATGCTCAACCGGAGATGGACCTGGGAACCGGCTGCGTTTTTTAAAATTTCTCCTTTCAGGTTTTTGTATGTTTGTCCAGGAGATACCCGGTCATCCGGTCGGCATGCCCTTTCCCGGGGGAGATAAAGTCGATTTCATTGACGGAAAATATTATTGCCCGGTCCGGACAAAGGCACATGATGTTGATGCAGCCCTTTGCCCGTTTTGCCCGGCAGAACAGACCCCGGATATCGGATATCTCAAGCCACCAGTAAAGGGAAGTAAACATCGAAAGCAGGAATATATTAAGAATATCTACGACTATCACCATTTTAACGGATAAATCGGAGCGGTTCCCATGTTCATTTCAATCAATTGGATGAGGAAGAAGTGGTAAGATACTCATTCTCCCTTTCCATAGCTTCTCTCATCCGACTCTCAATAAGCAGAGCATTCTTCCTGCGATAACCCGGAACACCGTGTCTTGAAAAGTTAGAAAAGCAAAGTCTTATTTCTTATACAAGTCCATATACGACAGATATCATGAGCGAAGAAGATATTACCAACGCAGAAATAGATGCGGCTGTCAGGAGTATGCCCTGGTGGCTCGTTCTTGTCTGGGGAATAATGGCTATCATAATTGGTCTGATGCTTATCACGACTCCGCTGATCACCACCTATTACCTGGTATTGTTCATGGGTGTTTACTGGTTTGTCGGTGGAATATTCACCCTAGCCAGTTTGTTCAGCGATAAAACAAACATGGGATGGAAGATTTTCCTCGCAATCATAAGTATCCTCGCCGGAATCGCTATCATGGCACAACCCCTGTTTGGATCAATTATTGTCGTGACAATGCTGGTATTTTTCATCGGATTCTGGGGTATACTCATTGGTGGAACAAAACTCTATGAAGCGATGCGATCAAAAGATGCCGGAGCAGGCATTCTTGGAGTGCTCAGTATCGTCTTTGGTATCATCCTGCTCATCTTCCCATGGGGAGCAGCACTTGCACTCCCATTGATTGCAGGAGCATTTGCATTACTTGCAGGGATTTGTTCAGTCGGAGTAGCTTTCCAGGTTAAAAAGGCCCAGGCCTGAAGTATATTCCAGTTCAATAAAATTTTTCTGCTCTCTTTTTTTTCTGGAACTCACCCAGAACAATGATTTTATCAGATGAAACGGGTAAAAAGAGGTTTTATGGTACCCGGGTCCAGGTCCCTGCTGCAACAACCGAGTCTTTATCGGTAATATGGCCATAGATGGCATGCATAAGATCGTCAGACATTATTTCACACATGGTAAAACCATCCATATCAGCGAAATGAACGGTTTTATTATCAAGACCGATTACACCGATTAGAGTCTCATTCATTCCCTTGTCCGATGAAAAATCACAGTATAACACCCGGCCTTCCTGCTCAGTGATCTCGGCATGGGCAGTAAGGTTGCTAAATTTTCCTTCATGATGAGTGAACTCACCAGCGTGATCCTCTTTCAATAAAACCGCTCCTTTTGACTCTACAATCCAGTGCCCAACCAGACTCGGGATATCTGAAACACTGTCACCAACAGAAGGCTGATCAGCAATACCATAGGAACATCCTGCAAAAAGCAGGAAAACAACCAAAATCAGATTCTTTCTCATAGGATTTCTCATTTCACTATAGGTACCTGACATAATAAACTTTTACTGATTTTTTTCATGGATAAATCACACATTTTTTTGTGAAATATGAAAACCAATCTCTTTATACGATTAAAAAATAATCATGCTATGTTCACATATGAAATTTTTCAGGATTTTTCTCGGTCTTTTCTGCCTCGTTTTACTATGCGGGACAGGATTTGCGGATAACAGGAATGATGCATCGGAATATACCATTGCTATCCATGAAAAAATGAATGACACTCCTGCCTGGGATAACAATGATGAAGATTTTGATTTTGCAACCAGGGGTTTTATTGCGACGGATGATCCGTTGACTGTTCCTTCGGTATATCCCGGGTATACATCATGGGACATGGAGGCATATAAATATCTGAATAATGGTACCCGTCCGGAAACGATTAATCCGCTTTTGTACAGACAGAGCCAGTTAAATAATATTAACGGCCTGTTTGAAGTTACTGACGGGATCTACCAGGTGAGGGGATATGATGTCACCAGTATGAGCCTTATCAAAGGAGATACCGGTTGGATAGTCATTGACCCGATGACTTCCGTGGAAACTGCACAAGCTGCAATGGAACTCGTGAATAGATCACTTGGAGATTTTCCTGTTAAAGCCGTCATCTATTCTCACCCCCATGCTGATCACTACCAGGGAGTAAAGGGAGTCATTACCGAGGATGAAGTGAAGACAGGAGATGTCCAGATCATCGCACCCGAGCATTTCATGGAGCATGCTCTCAGTGAAAATGTATATGCAGGGAATGCAATGCAACGAAGAGCAACCTACCAGTACGGTATCCAGCTACCAAAGGATGCAAAAGGGAATGTTGATATAGGTCTTGGGAAAAGTCCGTCGGTAGGAGTTGCATCACTCATCGCTCCGACCATTGATATCACCCATACCGGACAGAAGGTCTCCATTGATGGAATAGACATGGAATTCCATCTGACCACAAATACCGAAGCACCGGTAGAACTTGACATATGGTTCCCCCAGAAAAAAGCCCTCCTGATGGCGGAAGACTGCACGGCAACGCTCCATAACGTTCTGACTCTCCGTGGAGCACAGGTCAGGGATCCGCTTGCATGGGCAAATGCTCTTGATGAAGCCAGGCAGTTATACGGAGATCAGGCAGATGTTGTCTTCTGTTCCCATCACTGGCCCAGGTTTGGGAATGATAAAGTTATCGAACTCCTCGAAAACCAGAGGGATTTATACAAATATATCAATGACCAAACCCTGAATCTCATCAACAAAGGATATACCATGGATGAGATTGCGAGTATGATTGAGCCTCCCGAATCTCTCAGGGAATTCTGGTATACCTACGGATTTTATGGCCAGATCTACATGGGAGTCAAGGCGACCTACCAGAAATATCTGGGATTCTATGATGGCAATCCGATTAACTTAAAACGCCTTCCACCGGAGGAATTTGCTTCATACATGACCGAATACATGGGAGGGGCTGATACCACCATGAGCCGTCTTCAGGAGCATTATGATGCAGGTGAATATGAACTGGTTGCCTCAATTGCACATTACCTCGTCTTTGCCGATCCGACCAATATGGCTGCACGAGAGATAGAAGCTGCTGCACTTGAACAACTTGGCTATCAGACAGAATCAGGAACTGCACGAAATGCATATCTTTCAGCCTCCCAGGATCTCAGACGGGTAGAACCGGTGAAGGAGATGAGCGGGATATCTGAAGATATCATGAAAGCCATGACCATGAGTCAGTTACTTGATTATATCTCTGTCAGGGTCAATAAGGAGAAAGTCACCGGTGAAGATTACCAGATGAATTTATTATTATCGGACTCCGGAGACAAGGCTCTGATACAGGTCAAAAATGATGTGCTTGTCTATCGGGTTGATGTACAATCATCCGAAGCAGATGTAACGGTGACCATGCCAAGAAAGACCCTTGAGCAACTTGCCCTCAATCCGACAGTTGTACCTGAAGATGTCACCGTAACCGGAGATTCAGGCTTGTTTGACCGGTTTGTGAGCATGCTTGATGTTTTTGATCCAGGGTTCAATATCGTACTTCCCTAACATTTTTCCTTTTTTTTCAGACTGATAACAACCTTTATCCCACCTCACTACAGAATCACAATAATTCTCTCTCGAAAAAATGTAATTCATGATTCTGTGTGTGAAATTGGAACGTAATAGAGGTACCATGGATGAAAACCGTCTTTGTCCGGCAGGAGCGATGTGTCGGGTGCAGGCATTGTGAAGTGGCCTGTGCGATTGCACATTCGCAGAGTAAGAGTCTGATTCCGGCAATCCTGGAAGAAACGAAGTCTTACCCACGCATCTTTGTAGAGGCTGTTGACAATTATCTGAAATTTCCGAACCGGTGCAGACATTGTGACCCTGCCCCCTGTATGCAGGTCTGTCCGACCGGTTCACTCAGCCGGGAGGAAAATACCGGTTCTGTTCTTGTTGATTATCTGAAATGTATCAGTTGTGGTGTCTGTGCCATGGCCTGTCCATTTGGGATCATAGAATTTCGAAAGGTGGCGAAACCGGCACCGGATCGGGAAGTCAACGCAAAATGTGACAACTGTATCGAGAGACTTGGGGAAGGAGGAATACCGGCATGTGCCTATGCATGTAAAACAGGTGCTCTGGAATTTGGTGAGATCAATGATCTTATCCGGGTATCCAGGAGTGATTTTACAACCAGGATGATCACATCGCGGGGAGCGGAGACCGAAGTCCCTGTAATTCCGGAGAACATCAGGGCATTTCAGGCAGTAATGGAGAAACTAGCATCATTATCATAAGAGGAGGGTGGACATATGACAGAACAGGATATCAGAATAGAAGCGGAGAGGAGAGCATCTGACCGAACTGATCAGGAGATAATCAGGAAAACACTGGATGAAGGTGTTCAGACCGTCTGGGATAGGTTTGCCCTGCAGCAGCCTCAGTGTGGATTCGGCCAACTCGGAGTCTGTTGTAATAATTGTGCCATGGGACCATGCAGAATCGATCCCTTTGGAGGGAAGACCTCCCTTGGTGTATGCGGAGCAAATGTGGATACTATTGTTGCACGGAATCTTCTTGATGATTTAAGTGTGGGAGCTGCTGCCCATTCTGATCATGGACGGGAAGTTGTTCAGGTTCTGCTTGAAACTGCAGAAGGTCATGGACAAGGTTACCAGATCAAGGATGTTGAAAAATTACACCGGCTCGCAACCGAATACGGAATTCAGACAGATGGGCGGGCTACAAATGATATCGCAAAAGATCTGGCTCTTGGTATTCTAGAAGAATACGGCACCATCAAAAACAGGATCCAGTTAGCGGAACGGGCCCCTGAACAGACGAAAGAGATCTGGAGAAAAACCGGAATCATGCCCAGAAGTATTGACCGTGAAATTGTTGAGGCAATGCACCGGATTCACATGGGAGTGGATGCAGATTATGTAAATCTGCTCCTGCATGCGATGAGAACTTCACTCTCTGACGGGTGGGGGGGTTCTATGGCTGCCACAGAGTGTTCTGACATCTTGTTTGGCACTCCGACTCCGCTCACATCCATCACGAACCTTGCTACACTGAGCAGGGATAAAGTCAATATTGTTCTCCACGGTCATAATCCCCTGCTCTCTCAGATGATAGTCAATGTCGCCGAAGACCCTGATCTTAAGCGAATGGCTGAGGAAAAGGGAGCAAAAGGAATCAATCTTGTTGGCATGTGCTGCACAGGAAATGAACTTCTCATGAGAAGCGGCATTCCGCTTGCCGGATCATTCTTTGACCAGGAACTTGCCATTGCAACCGGGGCGGTTGAGGCAATGGTTGTTGATTATCAATGTATATATCACTCCATTCCATTAACAGCCAGTTGTTTCCATACCAAGGTTATTACAACCAGTACCAAGGGGAAGATCTCCGGAACGATTTACAAAGAGTTCAAGCCAGAAAGTGCCCGTGATACTGCTCATGAGATAATTAAACTGGCAATTGATAATTACCCGAACAGAAATCCGGACCGGGTCAGAATTCCTGAACGACCCATGAAAGTCATGGCAGGATTCTCAGAAGAGACGATAAGAAAGGCCCTAGGTGGAACCTACAAACCGCTCATCGATGCCATTGTTGCCGGAACAATCAGGGGATGTGTTGGTATTGTTGGGTGTAATAACCCCCGTATTAAACAGGATTATGGCCATATTACCCTGGCAAAAGAACTTATCAAACGCAATATTCTGGTTGTTGAGACCGGGTGCTCAGCCATTGCCTGCGGAAAAGCGGGCCTATTAGTTCCCGAAGCAGCTGATCTTGCCGGAGAAGGACTTGCATCGGTGTGCAGACTGCTTGGTATTCCTCCGGTCCTGCATATGGGATCCTGTGTTGACTGTTCGAGGATTCTCGTATTAGCTGCAAATATTGCAAAAGAACTCGGGGTTGGAATCGGGGATCTTCCAATCGGTGGAGCAGCTCCGGAATGGTACTCCCAGAAAGCAATCTCCATCGGGACCTATTTTGTTTCATCAGGTGTCTACACGGTTCTTGGTATCCCGCCAAAGATCTTTGGCAGTACAAACGTCCTAAACCTGCTCGCCGACGGAGTAAAGGGAATTACGAATTCTGCATTTGCGGTAGAACCAGATCCCCTGAAGACCGCTGACCTCCTTGAAGCAGAGATCAACCGGAAGAGAAAGGCACTGAACATCTAACCTTCCTTTTTGGAGAGCATAATGGATGAAAAGACGCTTGACGGAATTATTGATAAATATCCCTATCCTTCCGGCAGAACTCTGGGAATTTTACGGGAGATTCAGATACAGGAAAGACACATCCCCATGGTTACCCTGAAACAGGTATCAGTAAAATTACAGGTTCCACTCTCTGAACTCTTCGCCCTTGTTACCTTTTACTCATTTTTCAGTCTGAAACCGGTTGGGGAGCACCTGATTACCGTTTGCATGGGAACCCCTTGTCATGTGAAAGGAGCAGAAAAAATATTAGAAAAACTGGAAGAACATCTCGGGTTATCTGGGGGTACACAGGATGGGAAGTATCTTCAGACAACCCCGGATAATAAGTTCACCGTTGAGATTGCACGATGTTTTGGAGCATGCAGTATGGCTCCGGTGCTCCATGTTGACGGGGAACTGCATGGATATGTAACACCTGAGAGAATCCCGGAGATATTGGAGATGTACGGGTGGAAGCGATGAAGATTCAAACACCCGAAGATCTTGATTCGGTTCGAAAAAAGGGGCTCCGAAAGATCCAGCCGGGAAACATAAGGATCGGAGTCGGGACATCATCATGCGGGATAGCAGTCGGAGGCATGGCCCTGTATAACCGGATGCACGAGATAATCCAGACGAAAAACCTTGATATCTCTCTTGCTAAGACCGGATGTATCGGGTTTTGCAAAGAGGAGCCGATTGTATCAGTGAGTATCCCTGGAAAAGCCCTGGTTCTGCTTCGGAAGGTACACCAGGACGATGCAGAGAGGATTATTTCCCTCGCTCTTCACGGCGATGTTCCGTCTGACCTGGTACTCTGCAAAATTTCCGACTGGGACCATATCACAGGCAACCTCGTGTACGGGAATGAGTTTGATACTATTCCTGAATATACTGATATACCCTTCTTCGCTCATCAGAAAAAAGTGATCCTTCGGGACAGTGGCCTTATTAATCCGGAGGACATTGACGAGTATATTGGTATTGGTGGATATTTTGCAGCATTTAAGGCACTCACCAGCATGGAACCTGATGCAATCATCGATGAGGTGAAGCGATCCGGCCTTCGAGGGCGGGGAGGAGCAGGATTCCCTGCCGGTCTGAAATGGGAGATCACGAAAAAAGCACCAGGCGAGGAGAAATATATCGTCTGCAATGCTGATGAAGGAGACCCTGGTGCTTATATGAACCGGAATGAGATGGAAAGTGATCCCCATATGCTCCTTGAGGGGATGCTCATCGGGGCATTTGCCATGGGAGTTCATGAGGGGCTGATTTACATCAGGGCCGAGTATCCACTTGCTATCGAACGTCTCATGCTTGCCCTGGAACAAACACGGTTATATGGATTGCTCGGGAAAAATATCTTTAATACTGGATTCGATTTTGATATCCGAATAGCAACAGGTGCAGGAGCCTTTGTTTGTGGAGAGTCAACCGCTCTTGCAGCATCCATTGAAGGAAAAACAGGCAGACCACGACTCAGGCCTCCCCGACTTACCGAAAAAGGAGTCTTTGGAAGGCCGACTGATCTGAATAATGTTGAGACCTGGTGTAATGTCCCGGTTATCATCGCAAAAGGAGCTTCCTGGTATTCATCCATCGGGGCAAAAGGAAATACCGGAACAAAAGTCTTTTCACTTGTCGGAAAGGTTGATAATGTCGGTATGGTCGAGGTGCCCCTGGGAACATCGCTCCACTCAATCATCTATGATATCGGAAATGGTGGAGCACTGGGAAGAGAGGTGAAGGCTGTCCAGACCGGGGGTCCATCAGGAGGCTGTATCCCGGTCAGACTCTTTGATACTCCGGTTGATTTTGAAAGCCTGAATCAGGTCGGTACAATGATGGGTTCAGGAGGGCTTGTGGTGATGGATGAGGATACCAACATGGTTGACATTGCCCGGTACTTCATTAATTTTGCATCAGGCGAATCATGCGGAAAATGTGTCCCCTGTCGGGAGGGTCTTAAACATATGCTCCTTATCCTGAATCGTATTATTGCAGGGAAAGGCACTCATGAGGATCTCGACCTGCTCAAAGAATTGTCTGAAACGGTCCAAAAGACATCACTCTGTGGCCTCGGGCAGACTGCACCAAATCCGGTTCTGACCACGATGCAGTATTTTCAAGAGGAGTATGATGACCTCATCTCACCGGAGGCCTGATATGTCACTATTTGGCTCCATGAACCGGATGGTTACCATCACCATCAACAAAAATCAATACCTGGCTGAAGAAGGGGAGATATTCCTTCTCACCGCCATGAGGCTGAATATTGATATTCCTCACCTCTGCTATGAAAAAGCCCTTGAACCATATGGAGCCTGCCGGCTTTGTATGGTTGATGTGGTCACCTGTGGAAAGACGACAATGACTCCCGCATGCACCATAAAAGTTCAAAATGGCCTAGAAATTCTGACCGATACCCCGGAGATCATAAAACACAGAAACCTGCTCTTTGAACTCTACCTGGCAGAGGCACCAAAATCAGAGGTTATCCGTGAGATGGCTGCGAAATACGGAGTCACAAAGACACGGTTTCTCAAGAAGATCGTTCATGATGACCCGCTATTCGGAAAATGTATGTTGTGTGGTTTATGTGTCCGGGTGTGTAATGAGATCATGGGAACAAGTGCCATTAATTTCATCAACCGGGGACCATATACGGTTATCAATACACCTTTTTTTGAACAGAATCCGGACTGTGCAGGATGTGCTGCCTGTGCACAGGTATGTCCGACGAATGCTATCGTATTTGATGATCGGGGTTCGAACCGGATCATGCAATCATGGTCCGGAACAACGATTCCTCTTGCAACATGCTCATCATGCAGGAAGTCATTTGCTCCCGAGAAACTCATGCACAAGGTTCTGGACAAACTCGACCCTGCAATCATTGAAGAAATAACATCCCTGTGCCCTGAATGCAGGCGCCAACACATCACCAGAAAGGAGATCAGGAAGATTCCAAGGTAATGATACCCTGGACAGA